>JAUWPZ010000043.1 GCA_030611315.1 Sedimentisphaerales bacterium | reverse complement strand
GCAGTTGTATCACACCGCCAAAGACCCTTACGAAATGAACAACCTCGCCGACGACCCGGCTGCCTCCGCCGTCAAGGCCCGGCTCAGTGCCGAACTCGTTCGCTGGATGAAAGAGCAGGGCGACCCGGGCGCGCCGCAGGACACGCACAAAGCCATCGAAGCTGCACGTCGCGGTGAACACATCTACGGCCCAATCCCCAGCCGCTGAGTTGAGATGTATAGTGCTCACGATTGAATTTTCCTGTTTGTTCGCGGGCAAGTGCCTTTAGAACAATAAGTTACAATCCTACTCGCGGGAATTTATTTGCCTTTTTACTTTTTACTTTTGCTTTTTTTCTTGCCTTTTTCATTCTTTTGTGGTAATATACTTCTATTAATGCGTGATGTACAACTACGGATTTCTCTTAAAAAATGCCGGTTTTGCCGGCCTCGACTGGCGATTCACGCTTCACGAGCGACAAGCGACGATTTTATTATCAACGTTTTACAAAACAGGAACGGCTATAGGGTGATTAAAAAGAATTGTTTTACGGGAATTGTGGGTTTTGTGAATTGAAAATCGGCAATCGTTAAAATGATGAGGTAGGAACTTTTCTGAAAGGGGATATTATGAAAAAGACAGTAAGAGTCTCAATATTTGCGTTGCTGTTATCCCTCATCTCCTTCCCATCGCTATCAGTTGGTGATGAGCAGGCCAAAGAAAGCAACGATGTCGCTCTTGAAATCATGACAATCGAGGTCATGGTTGACCAGTTGGAGAAGATGCCGCGAGCTACAAAAGATGAAGCAAACGCATGGGCGCAATTGTCGTTGGATATTATGGGCCGGTTCAGTAAAATCGTCACGTATGAGACGAGCGACAACCTAAACCTGTGGGTAGTCATGGGGAGATGGGCAGCAGCCAAGGGCGTGGGGAACAAGTCACCATATGCAAATAAACCTTTTATCCATATCCAAAGACTTCGGCCCGACTACCAAAAAGATGATAAACTCATCCGGCTGATGGCGAAACTGAACTCCATTAGGAACAAGGAACACCAAGATTTTGTAATGAACAAATACCGTCACTTTGTCTTACTGTTCGAGGAATGTGATACTAATGATGCAACATTTCAACTTCTCATTGGTAGGGCGTACAATGAAGGCTATGGGCTATGTCGCAATGTTACGGAAGCTGTAAAGTGGTATAAGCGAGCGGCAGCGGCTGGAAATGCTGATGCGATTGGCGAACTTGGTGACGTCTATCTACACGGCAGAGGTGGCTTGGAACGTAACGAGGAGGTTGGTGTAAAACTCCTGAATGAAGCAGTTGAGAAAGGCAGTGCACTCGCCGCTTATGCACTCGGACGGTACTATCAACCTGATAAATATTCTGCTAAACTCTGGAAACGAAAAGGTGACAGGAAGAAAGCCATTCAGATGTTTCGCATCGCGGCAAAGAGAGGTTATTATAAGGCTTTCTATTTATTAGCTGAGGAATATGTCAAGGCTGGTAACGGAACAGAGGCGCTAAGATGGGCTAATGGTGGCGATGAACCAGACCCGAACAACAAGATGGAGCACAGGCTTTGGGAAAGAAACCGTTCCATGGCTGATAATTGGGGATTTTGCTCGTACATCAAGGGGGAAGTTTACGCCCTTGGAATAGGTGAAGTTGAACAGGACTTAGGCCGGGCGAAGGAACTGTTTGAGAAATCCTGCCTGAAGGGCTCTAATATAATGGCAGCTGAGGCGCTAGCTGCAATGTACACGGAGGGTATTGGCGTGGAGGCTAACGCCGCTCTTACCAAACAGTGGAAAACCAAAGCAAAGAAGCTCTTTGGCCCCGGTTTTACGGATGGGTACTTCGACAGATACATCAACGGAGACATCCGGGACTTCGCGAAAAGATTACGAGAGGCGTCAAAACGTACCCTGAGCAAAAACAATAAGCAAATAGGCAATCGTTAAAATGGTGCGGTGATATTGAGAAGAAAACATAGAGCATAAATTTCGTATTGCGTGGAAGCTAATAGCGAAAAGCTCAAAGTGGAAAGTCAAAGTGTAAAATTAAAAAGTTTATTCTACGGATTAAAAATTTTTACTTCTGTACTGGATAAAAATTTAGCGGTAAATTTGGGTGCGAGTTTGGGTATTCTAAGGGTGTGTAATTATAGGTAAATATTTATAAAGTATCGCAAGTTTAGCGAATGGTGCATATTTTCAGTTTATAGATTTTGCATAAGGTGTTTCTGTAACGCTTACGCCTATATCCTTCCCAGGATGATATCCTGAATCTTTTAAATAGGATGATATGGAAATTTTCAAATTTTCTTTATCACAAGATGGGCCTATCTTTATACTTCTTATTATGCTACAATCTTTATCGTCGACCGCCAAAAAAGGCAGGTAGGGTATTGACATAGAATCTTTAACTCTGTATTTAATTTGACCATAATCTGAAGAAGTAAAACAACACAATCTCCATTCCTTCTCTTCTTTGAATGATTTATGCTTAAAGGAATACGAAAAAGTCCGAATCATGTTCCAAAAAAAACTTTTTAATATCCTTAAGTCTTCATTCCGTTTGATAAGAAAGTCAAATAACTCTTTCATTTTTTGCCTCTGTTCTTGGGGTTTATATATACATTTATAGATATAATTCTCATGTACATAATAGCTATTATGACAAGAACCATCCTTAATATAAAGATATTGATTATTTACGCAAATTTTAGGCACAGAAAAACCTATGGAAACACCTTCTTCTGGGCAATATGCTCTCCACTGACTTAATAAATCACCTTTTTCTGTGAAAGAAAAAACAAATTGATCTTCCTTAAAAGCGTCAGCGTTTTCAAGGGTTGTTTTGCAGTAGCCGTAAAGGTCCTCTTTTCCATTAAAATCTTTTTTCCTTTCTTCTAATGCTTCAAGAGCGATAGTTTTGGCTATAGTTATTTCGGTAGGATCACTAAAAAGATCATTTGCGGCAGTAGCCCAAATCTCTCTGCTATATATTATACTTTTAAAACATTCGATAGACGTATAGTGGTATAAAGAAGTAGGTAGGTCCTCATTTATGAATTGTTTTCTAAATTCTTCCACAAGATTAACTGTATTTTTTTTATTCATTTGCTCTTCAACACTATACAAAATTTTCTTCCTTCTCTTGACAGATTATACTGTTTTGTGGATAAAATCGAGAAGATTTATTTTAGTCAAAGTGGTGCGAAAAAATCGTACCCTACATGACTAAAAGGTAGAATTTAGAATTGTGGCCAAAAAAAGTGCATTTTTTTGTTGACTATTGTTTGAAACTGTGTTAAAATACTCGCATGTTTGCACTTGTCCGCCACAGCCTTGTGCGACGGCGGAAGCAGGCAAACGTAAACCGCCAAGCTGAAAGCCCGCCCGTGGCGGGGCGGAAGATATAGCGGAGAACCGCACGAATTTAGGCAAGATAGCCCAAGTCTCGTATCAGCAGATACACACAAAAAAGCATCGTTCGTAAATAGCCTTGGAGCGAAACGGAAAACCCTTAGGGGAATTACCAATCATGAGAATCGAGAATCCAACTTTAGCTCACTTTAGGCACTTTAGCTCACTCTTCACTACCTGGCGCTCTACAACTGTAGAGAGTTCTCTACAAATCAACCCTTTTTATGCAATACAAACCCAATTTACAGGAAAATCAGGTGAACGCAACTTCCGTCTTAGCAAAGGGTTATGAAGCTGACATCGTTTTTTGGCCTAAAAATCCCAAAGCCAATTTCCGAAAAAGTCAAATGAATGTAAATCCATATTATACAACGGATTATGAAAATAAATCCAATAGGACACTTAGTAAAAACAAACCCAATTCAAAGCCAATTCAAAGCCAATCAAACCCAATTCAAACCCAATTCAAACCCAATTCAAACCCAATTTATGCCCCAGGTATCAAACCCAGGCATTGTTATCAATATTTCAGATGCTCATAACGTCATTTTTGCCATTTATACTTGTCTTTTTGCGGATTTTGTATAAAATCTTCAAAAACCTGATTTTTTTGAGCATGGTGCATTTATGCTCTTGTGTCCTGTTTATTGTTTGGAGGTCATTTTCACGTGCGAGTAGCGTTAGGGCAGTTCAATGCCGTGGTTGGCGATTTGGCCGGCAACGCCCAAAAGATGCGCGGAATGTACGCCGATGCGCTTCAGGCGGATGTGGATTTGTTGGTTTTTCCGGAGCTGGCTGTTTGCGGCTACCCGCCGGAAGACCTGCTGCACAAGAAGCATTTCCTGCAGGACAACCGCCTCGCCCTCGATAAGCTCGCCGCCGATTGTCCGGACAAGACTATCGTCGTCGGCTTCGCCGAGAGCCATCAGGACAATAATTACAACTCCGCCGCTGTATTGCAAGGCGGCCATCAGGTCGAAGTCTATCGAAAAAGCATGCTGCCGAATTACGGCGTTTTCGATGAGCAAAGGTATTTCATCCCCGGTACGCGACCGGTGGTTATTGATATAGAGGGCGCCAAAATCGCGATGACTATCTGCTTTGATATCTGGAATATCGATTCGCTCAAAAACTTGCTCAAGGACGTCGGGCCAATACAGATGATTCTCAACATCTCAGCATCTCCGTTCCACATCGGCAAAATCACAAAAAGGCAGGAAATAATCTCCCGGTGCGCGAAAGAATTCAATTGTGCCCTTTCATACTGCAATCTTGTAGGCGGCCAGGATGAACTGGTTTTTGACGGTCGAAGCATGTTCGCTGATTCGAGCGGGAAAATCGTCGCCGGGGCCAGGGCATTCGACGAAGATTTGCTTATTGCCGATATTACCCCGACAATCGATGGGGTTATACAGGTCGCCCCGACCCAGCCGCCCGCTCCCCAGCCCGTCGGCCGTATCGATGAAATCTATCAGGCCCTTGTCCTCGGCACAAGAGACTATACACACAAAAACGGCTTCACAAAAACTCTGCTCGGTCTCAGCGGCGGGATTGATTCTTCGGTTACCGCCGCTATCGCCGCCGATGCCCTGGGCCCCGAGAATATTCTCGGCATCACGATGCCGTCGAAATTCAACAGTCCCGATACGATATCCGACGCCGAAAGGCTCGCAAAGAATCTGGGTATGGAGTTTTTGACCATCCCGATTGAGCCGATACTTAAACGTTTCGACGAGGCCTTGAGTATTGCCCCCGGCTGGGACAGCAAAGGTATCGCATACGAGAATTTACAGGCCAGAATCCGCGGCTGCATCCTGATGTCGCTGAGCAATCAGTTCGGCTCTCTCGTTTTGACCACCGGCAACAAAAGCGAGACCGCCGTCGGCTACGCGACCCTTTACGGCGATACCGCCGGCGGGTTCGCCGTCATAAAGGATGCCCCCAAGACCCTTGTCTATAAGTTGGCCGAGCACATAAACAAGATATCCGCTCGGCAGATTATTCCCGCCGACGTGATTACCAGGCTTCCCAGCGCCGAACTAAGGCCCGACCAGAAAGATTCCGACTCGCTGCCCGATTATGACCTGCTCGATGAGATTCTAAAGGGCTATGTCGAAGAGGACAAATCCGCTCACCAGCTCGTCGAGGCCGGCCTGCCCCGTGATATTGTCCACAAAGTTATTCGAATGGTTGACCGAAATGAGTACAAAAGAAGATTATGTCCCCCCGGTATAAGAATCACGCCGAAGGCCTTCGGCAAGGACAGAAGACTGCCCATCACGAACCGCTACAGCTCCTTCGACGATAATAAGTATAGTGCTCACGATTGAAATTTCCCCCGCCGCGGCGGGTTCGCCTGCCCCATAGGGGCGGGCAACTTGTGCCACAGGTAGTAACCTTAAAACAATAATTTACAATCCTACTCGCGGGAATTTATTACCCTTAAGGGTATAACTATCCTTTCAGCGGCTCTAAGATTTTTCGCCCTTCTTTTTTGCCAGCCTGTCGGCGAAACCTCTTTGTTCTACTATATGCATAATCGCGTCCGCCCCCGTCTTGAGCAGCATAAACATTACCAGTGTCGTGTTGCGCCCTAAACTGCCCGAAGCCATCGTCCCGCCGAAAATTATCGTCAGGTGCATGGGAATGATTCGGGCGTACGGAAAGAACATCATAGCACCTATGTTGGGTTTGCGTTTATCTACCCATTTTTTGTTATAGAAAAATGAAAAGCTCTGATAGACAGCGAAAAGCCCCGCCATCAGCAAAATCGGCCAAATTATCGCAGGCTTGAACTGCACGCACAGGAAAACCGCATACACAACGTGGAAAAATCCGTAGTGAGTGAGGAAAAAGAATGCCGTTTGAATTTTTGTGCCCCGCGTCGGCTTGACAGAGCGGTCGTTGATTTTGAAGCCCTTTGTGGAAAATTCTTTTAAGGTTGATATCTTAAAAAACCATAGTATCCCGATTATTACGCTCTGGCACCAGTAAACCCACATTATTATTGCTAACGACCAACCCTCTATCAGCGCCCAGGCGATTGTTATAAGATTTGAAAAAATAAGTGCCCACAGGGACAAGTCCGAGCCGATACTTTTTCTGGACATTTTGTTCGGCTCATCCTGTAGCGAAGTTGAAATATCCATAACCATCTTTTCCCTGGTGTCGCCTGTCCGCTTTATTTGCCCGCGAGCGTATCGGCGATTGCTTTGCCGAATTGCCCCGCGGCTCGCGGGTCGTTGGCGGTTATTATGCCTCTGTCTCGTTCGACCGGAACGCCCGTAAATATAGCGCCAGCTTCTCGAATCTTTTCTTGTTCGGACAAAAAGCCCGTCGCCTTTACGCCCATCAGGACACCTGCATTGGCAAGTATCACAGGTGCGTTGGAAATTGCACCGATGACCTTTCTGGTGCGTTGTGCCTCGCGGGCCGCGTCCAGAGCGACTTTGTTGTCAAAATATTCCACCGCTCCCACACCACCCACGAAGATTATCGCATCGTAGTCTTCGACTCTCATCCGGCTTACCAGAATCTTCGCCTCGGCTATACTTCCGAGCATGCCCTTTAGTACGCCCAATCTTGTACTCGCTATGACCGTCTCGGCTCCCGCAATATCGAGAACGCGTTTTGTCTCGAAAAGCTCCTCCTCGTGAAAATTTTCGCTCGCGATAATAAACACCACTTTTTTCCCATCCAGGGATTGTGTTTGGCCGGTTGTTGTTTGTACTTCGCTTTGTTCTGTTGTGCCTTTTTCCACAGGGTAACCAACGCAAATTACATAAATCGGGTCCAGCGTCTTTGGCAGCTTGCAGACCTTGGTCACGCCCCTTGTATCAAAACCGCCGATTGTAACGGACCCCATGTCCATGCAGACGGCCTGCAGTTGAATATTCTGAGCAATGTGTCCCGCTTCCAGCAGCATAAATCTTCTGGCCTTATCGCGAAATCGTGCCGTAAGCTTCCTCACGTTACCTGCAACAATAATACTGCAGCCGGCGCTGCCCACCGTCTGGTCCATCGAAGTGACCATCGCCAGACCCTCGCGGATGTCGGCTCTGTTGATTTCTTCAAGACTGTGCAGGGCCGGGCGATAAACGAACAGGCCCTCCGGCATCACGAAATACAATTCTATCGGATAGAGTTCTCCCGCGGATGGCGCTGTCCGCAATCCTTTTTTCTGCTCTGTTATACCCTGGCCGGCCCAGGCTAATTGGCCGACCTGGCTGAACTTGAACGGCTGACCCGTAAACTGCCGCACGCTTCGCCGCTTCGACAGAGCCTGCTCGAAACTGACGGTACCGACCAGCTTCGGCTCAGGAAGTTGGATTATTTTAAGAGACGGCTTCCGGCTGGCACTACGGGGCCGATATGAACCAAGGCAAAGACCCACAAGACAGGTAAAAAATATTGTTAGGATTGTAAAACGTTTCATTATCTTCGAACCTCCAAGCGGTTTTTCTAAGCTTTAGATTACGATATTCATATTATACACTCGATTTCAAATTTCCGGTATTAAACTTCACTTACCTTTTATAACTTCGTATGATTTACCCTGTGAGTGTAGTTTTTTATACGTCTCCAGAGCGGCAACCGAAAATATCAGCCCGGCAACCTGCTTTTTTTTGCTGCTGGTGGGAAAATATAGGCAGCCGGGGCAGTTGAGTGTGTTTTTTTCCTCTCCTTGCGGAACTTACCCTAACATTATCGACAAATCTCATGTTTAATTAAAGAAACTCGGGTTTGAATTCGACATATTAACAGGAACAGTCGTTTGGGCCTGTAAAATGCAAAAAAGGGCGTATGGAGATACCGGTAACTTAGCTGGATGATTTTATACCCTTAAGGGTATAAAATTCCCGCGATTAGGATTGTAAATTATTGTTTTAAGGTTACTTGCCCGCGAACAAACGGGGAATTCCAATCGTGAGCACTATAATGGCTTTATCACGCCGACAAAAGTTGACAATAATCTCGCTGCTGTTCTATTGGCCCAGCATTTTTATACTTTCGCACATACCCATCCCGCAGTTGGTTCGCCAGGCTGGTCTGTCCGATAAGGCCCTTCATTTCCTTGTATATATGATATTGGCTTTTCTGCTCTGGTTCGCAGTCAGCCCATACAGGAAGGTAAACTGGCGCAGGGCCGCTGTATGGTGGGCGCTCGGTGTCCTTGTTCTGTATGGCGTGTTTGATGAGGCGCTTCAGCACTATGTGGGCAGAAGCTGCGACGTTTGGGATTTGTTAATGGATGTCGCCGGTGCGCTTACCGGGTTACTTCTGCTTTCATTCTTTACATTTTGGTCTGCTGCTCTTGCGGTAATGGCGGCTACTATCTTTGGCTTGGCAAATCTTGCACGGAAAAATCCGGCTGACCTCCTGCCGGTTACAAACGCACTGTTTTATGTGTTTGCGTATGCATTTTTTACTTTACTGTGGATTCGATATCTACGTCTTTTCCCCTTGTCAAAACCCAAAAAGCTAAAATGGCTGGTAACAGCCCTGGCGTTGCCAACGGCTCTTCTGGTGGTTGTGAAGTTGTTTTCCAAGATTCTCGGAAGGGATTTCGGAGCACAGGACATGTTTCTCTCCGCCATAGGGGTCGCAGCCGCCGTTGCGGTGATTTATATTCCTTCTTTTTTCGCGACAAGCACCAAGCACGACCTTACACACAGCGACCAGGGATAGCCCTGTCTCTTTACTCAAACTGACCGATTCTGGTTTTAGATGCCGATTAACACGGCTTTTTAGACACGGATTAACACAGATTAACACTGTAATTGAATATTTGGATTCCCGCTCCCTCGACTTCGTTTGGGACAAGTTTCGCGGGAATGACAAATTGTGATATCTTACTGGAAGATAAGCACTTATGGCGGTGTTCTATTGAAAAACGGTCAGTTTGAGCCCTTTATTCTTTTTTGGGCGATTTTTTGAAGGGCCTGTACAGGGGGTCGCCTATCAAAACCAGTTGCCACGAATTAAACGGCTTTGTGCGATAGTATGCCTCGACAAGGCTGCTGCCTTTGAACAGTTCCGGAAAAAATGCTTTTGGCTCGGGAAATGAATGGAGATACGGCTCAGCCACCGCCCCGAGCGTTGCTGTTATCCCGTCCCTGAGCATAGCACCGCACCACTGAGTTGTGTTCGGGTCCCGGAGGTCAATCGCTTCGAAGCTCGAAATGTGATACCCTACCGCGCCATCGACGAAGTCAAACGCGTCGATATATTTCTTCAAACTATACCAGCCGCAGTAGATGGCTGTTCGCGGACAGGCGCCCGGCGCAAAAAGCTGTGCTGTACGCTCTTCTTTAACGGGTATTGTTGTTCGCGCTCTTGTAAACATCGCCAAATCCCGCAAAGTCTGGTCGAAGTAACCGGGAAAATCAGACTTTGTGTCCATAAGACCGCGTGAGTCGATATAAGCGATACCTTTTAGCCCCGTCTTCTCCGCTGCTATCGCCTTATCGACGAGCCCCTTGACTATCCCGTACTCAGGGCCATCGAGCCGGCTGACCATAAGCGTCCTGAAACTCAAACCCATCGCATCACTCTTCAGCAAATTCATCTGCCACCGATACAAATCATACATACTGAACAATACCATTGACAATTCGCTGTCAACTGAAGCGTTTGTTTCTTTCCCGTTGATACGGTCAATTTCCAGTTGCGTCTGAGCCAGTCTGCGTTTGATTTCCTCCTGTTCGGCGGCCCCGTCCTTGCTGTTGTCGACTGTGCCCTGCTCTAATTGTTCGAGCCTTTCGGTCTCTTTTCTGACTATTTCTTTTAGCTCTCGCTCTCTGTCCTGCTGGTCTAATAACGGCCCTCGCTTTCCCACCTTAATCGGCACTCCGTAAGTCGTCAGCAGGCACTTGATTTGACCCGGCAAACGATTAATCAACAATTCTTTGCGGATTGGCTCCGCGAGCCGGCTTTCATAGTCGTCTCTGCCGATGGTATCTTTAAGGTCCATCCCTAAGGACAGCGAAAGTATATTCTTAACCGGCACGTCTCGCTCTGCGCAGTAGTATCGAGCAATTCGCCCGGATGCTGCGACGTCCTTATTTGCGATTACCAGAATCTCGCCCGGCTCTAAAGCATACCCGGGCCCAGCCGCAAAAAATATCAGGCTCGTTATGATAATTTTCCATTTATTCATCCGTACCAGCTCTCTTTCCGGGGCCGAGAAGCCCAAACACCTCGAACGCCAAGCCTTACAACCAGTTTTCAACCAGCGCCGCAAGGTCTTCGGTACCAACTTGTTGGCTATGGTCAAAATCAGCGCCACTGCACCAGTCCGTCACCTCACAATTATTCTTTAGCCACTGCGAGGCGAAAAAAGCAAAATCTAAAAAGTCAACATCACAATCCTTATCGAAGTCGCTGCCGAGGCAGTGATATTGATACCAAAATGCAACCGACGTCCATTTAGCACCTTTGACAGCATACCTGTTTTCAATCTTTACTTCAATACCTCTCGAAAACGGCACACAATCTGCAATTTGCCACCTGTACTGGTCCGCCCGTGCATACTCAATGCCTTCTTGACGGTGCACATAGAGAATCCCGTGCAGCGGCCTAATTGCCGATTGAGGATACGCGGGTTCATCCTGCTGAACGCCGACCCAGTTGTAGTAATAACCCCCATTATAGGCGTCTTCCAGGCCCGTCCCATTCAGGATATTGTTTTGGTCAACGGTAATAACTTCATCGCCTTCCAGCATCGAAAAGCTGTAGGATTCCTGCTCGGCATAAAGCAGGTTTCCGACGTAATGTCCACATCCGCTCCTCGCAAGTATCGGATGGTAAGTCTGCCCCTCCTGCTTGATTGAAGTATTCGCAATGGCATGCAGATAGCACATCTTCTCGACGTCCGCATCCGGCTCGTATTGCACACAGGCCGAGTCTATGGGGATATTTGCGTCCGTTGTGTTGAACAGGCTGACCGCCACCTCCCGGCGAAACGGCATCGGCCAATAGCAATAAAAGCCGTCATTCGAATCTGCTCCCAGCGGAATACTTTTATATGCCGCTCGCCCCCTGCCGGCCCCAAAAAAATCGCCCATGGATACATCAATCGCCGCCGTATCATTGCCGTCGTAATAGACACGCAGCCGCAATCCGTCAAGCTCCGCATCGTTCGCGTCGTCCATCCGTATATTCAGTTTCCGTATCATACCCGGCCCATTCACATCCGCCAGGGCAACGCTCGAATTGGGCTTTATTACCGTCATCGGTGTATTGATATCAACAGCGCCGTCGCTGCCGCCTGCCGGATGCTGACCGGCGTTATCGAATAACGAGACCACATCCGCCCGCGCCGCTTCCTGCTCCTGCGTCAGTGTTCCGGTATAGGATTCCAGGGGCGCATCGCCGGGCACCTTCGAATAACTGTATTGATAATAATGACGTTTGGCGCTGGCCTTGTTCTCGGTTTCGATTCGGATGGATTTGGCGAATGGAATTGGTTCGTAACAAACCTGCCCGCCTGCACACGTAGTAACCAGAGGGGATGTGAAATAACTAAACGTCCCGCCTAAAAGAGCGGCGCTGCTCGTATCGATTCGAGGCGTCTGTTCACCATCGAAGTACATCCGCACGATAAAATTACGCTTGGCTGTCAGATGAGGCATCCAGAACCGGTAGATGACACCCGGCCCGGCAGTCGTTTTGACTGTAACGATTTCATCGACCGTGCGAACGCCGTTCGGTTCTTCATACTGGCTGAAATCGAGGTTTCTACCTTCACGGTCATAGCTCGAAGCCAGCCCCGCCTGCGCCCCGGTCTGCAAGCGTGCCCACTGTTCCCAGGCCCTGTAGGCATCATAACCGGCCGTAGTTTCACAAAAGCACACCGCCGGCCATAGCCAAACAAAGCATACGGCAACCTTTAGTCCTGTGGATGTCTTAACACTTGCCACCCTCATAACTCCACGCAAAATATGTTAGCTCATCTTAATATTATAACAAAATTGACGCCAAAAAATTGATAGAAATACCCGGCCTTGCAAGCAACGCTCGGCGCTACATTGCGATTGTTGTACCGATGGGGCGCACTACTCGAGCCTGTATAACTTTTATGGCAGGCTGATGAGATAATCGTCGGCTTGTTCGGTGTAATCGTCCAGCCAGTATGCCTCCGGATTGCTCTTGAAGACCATAAAGCGCCCGCTGTTTTCGTCATTAGCCGCCCGATGGTACTTGAAATAGACATAGTCTTCGGTCTTGCCGATGATTTCGATTTTACCCGTCGAATGCGACATTGTGTAGCGGGCCCGCTTAGCTAAGCCGGAAACAAGCGATTTTGCCTGCTCTACAATCTCATATCCTTCCTCTATCGGCATAGTATAAGCCTTGTTGCCCAGCGCCGGCCGACACTGGAAGATATAGTAAGGAACCGCCCCGATGAACGATAGTTTGGCCAGCAGCTCGGCCATAACCCTGGGTTTATCGTTCAGCCCTCTTATAAGAGGCGTTTGATTTGCTATCATTGCACCGGCCTTCTGCAGCATATTTACGCCCTTGACCGCCAGGTCCGTCAACTCCCTCGGATGAACAAAATGGGTCATTATATATATTTTCTTTCTTTCGGTGCTGTACTTCTCTATCATATCGAGCAAAGACGCATCGGCGATAATCCGGTGCGGATTGAACGCCGGCGTCTTCGTGCCGATACGGATTATCCGGACATGCTCGATTTCCCTTAACGGCCTGATAATATTCTCGAGCTTCGAGGTTTTCAGCACCAGCGGGTCGCCCCCCGTCAGCAAAACGTTGGTTATCTCGGTATGCTCCTTTATGTATTGCATTGCCGCCGGTATGTCACGAAGATATGCGCTCTGAGGGTCTATGAAGACACGCTTCCGGAAGCAGTACCGGCATATACCGTCGCAAACATTGCTCACCAAAAACAGCGCCGTCGAATTATACTTGTGCTCGAGGCCGGGAATAATCGTATATGTATGTTCGTCCGAAGGGTCAAGCCGGCCCCATTCGTCAAGCTCCTGTGTATGGGGGATAATAATCCTGCGTATCGGGTCGTCCGGGTCGTCCCAGTCGATAAGTGACAGGTAATAGTCATTGCTGCGAAAAGCAAACTTGTCCGTAACTTTTTTCAGCTCGCCTGTTTCCTGCTCACTTAGCTGCTCCAGTCGTTCTATTTTTGTTATATATTTGCTTTTCGTGTCCGTTTTCGTTCCCATTGGGTTGCTCCAATTATTTTCGACCCGCCTATTGCTTGCCTTCTCCTCGAGTTTGCCTTCTCCTCGAGTTTCTTCGGTTTGCGAGTACCTTTTTTCATAGATGCTCTTCCGCCTGAATACCTGGGCGGTTGTTACCAGTATTATCTTTATATCGGTCAAAAAACCCGCTGTTTCCACGTATTTAACGTCGAGTTCGAGCTTCTCTTCACGTGTCAACTCTCCCCTGCCCTGTATTTGCGCCAGGCCCGTCAGGCCGGGCTTGACGAGCAACCGCTTTTTTTGCCGCTCACTCCACTCGCTTATCTGCGAAAGGTACAGCGGCCGGGGGCCTACTATACTCATTTCGCCTTTCAATATATTAAACAATTGCGGCAGTTCGTCAAGGGAATATTC
Organism: Sedimentisphaerales bacterium; assembly: GCA_030611315.1. Taxonomy (GTDB): domain Bacteria; phylum Planctomycetota; class Phycisphaerae; order Sedimentisphaerales; family Anaerobacaceae; genus JAUWPZ01. The sequence goes on along the minus strand of JAUWPZ010000043.1, from coordinate 11,298 downwards.
ACGCAGAAATTTGCCGACTCTCGTCAGCCGGGCATCTTCGCCGGATTTGGGGCTTGGGCCGAACGGGGCAGCATCGACCTTCATTGTGCGGAACTTGTAAAACACAAACGCTTTGCCGTTTTTACCCGCCCGTTCCTGCCTGAATATCGCCGGGCCTTTGCTGCTGAGCTTGATAACTATAACCGCTGCCGCAAAAACCGGAAGCAGAACAGCCATTCCCAACAGGGAAATGAGTATATCAAGTCCGCGTTTACAGATACCGTAAAGGCTCATACAGCCTCGCTAAATCATTAAAGAATGCCCGGTTTTAAGCCGATTTTTGAATTAGATAAGTAGTAAAATAGTTTAACCGGATGGAACCTCGGTGTCAACAACACTCGTTTGCTCTGGACAACAAGGTTGACAACCGATAATATATACGAAATCTTATAAAAGGCCTCAACCTGGGGATTATTTGGATAAATGATAGCAACTCTTCTGGAAAATTTCATAGGCCCTAAAAGGTCCTTGGATTGGGTATTCCACTTCTGGCCTGTGCTGGCCCTTTCATTTATCTCCGCATTCGTTGCAACCTGGCTGTGCAAGAAAATCGCGTTGAAGTATGGAATAGTTGACAGGCCCGACAACCTCGTAAAAACGCACAAAGGGTCAATCGCTTATCTTGGCGGAATCGGCATTCTCGTGGGATTGACCGTCGGCATATTTACCGGCATCTATTTCCTTCACAGGGAGGAGTATTTCAGTTCGGCATTCAACTGGCTTGTTGCCGTGCTCGCCGGCGGGGCAATAGCGTGTTTCATCGGGCTCGTGGATGATATCTTCGATATAAAGCCCTGGCAAAAAATGTTAGGGCAAGTCGTCGCCGCCTTCGTTCTGATAGTTGTGGGCATCACGCCTACCCTGCTTTACTTCGTCCAGCCGTTCAACTGGGATATGCCGAAGAATGTGGATTTCATTTTGGGAATACCGGTGGTAATCATATTCGTACTTGGCGCAACAAATTCATTGAACCTGCTCGACGGACTCGACGGTTTATGTGCGGGCGTTACCGCCATCATCACCATAGCAATGTTACTATTGACAATTCATCTTAGCACCTGGGAGCACAGCGAAGTCGGCGACCCGGTCAGACTGATTATCTGCCTGGGACTTCTTGGCGGAGTGTGCGGCTTTCTGCCTTTCAATCGCCATCCGGCCAAGATTTTTATGGGTGACGCCGGCAGTATGCTCCTCGGCTTTGTAGTAGCGTCCGTTATGATACTTTTCGGAGAAAAGTTCCCGAGATGGTGGATGGCATCCATAATTGTCTTCGGACTGCCTATACTCGACACCGCTGTCGCTCTTATCAGGCGGTTCGCCAACAACCGTCCTTTATTCGTCTCAGACCGAGGCCATATATATGACCAGATGATTGACCGCGGAATACCATTGAAAAAGACCGTCGCTATCTGCTACGGCCTGGCTGCTATGTATGCAATAATCGGTCTTGCTATGAGTCTGCAAAGGACCAGATATGCTCTGGTTGCCTATATTCTCGTCTTCATAATTTCGGGCATCGTGGTTTGGAAAAAAGGATACTTGAAAATGAAGGGCCTCCGCGGAGCAATCCAAAAGGACAAATGAGCCGCAGGAACGCCGGTCGGCGGTTACTGAAAAAAGAGGTGTTGTTAAGCGTTATCTTGGGGTGTCTGTCTGAACCATTTGACGAATTTGGCCAGACCATCTTCGATGGTTGTTCCAGGGATGTATCCGAGCTGTTCACCTGCTTTGGATACGTCGGCGAAAGTGCGTTCGACGTCGCCCGGCTGAGGGGGGAGGAATTCTTTGACGGCTTTTTTGCCGAGCGCTTCCTCGATTTTGCCGACGAGGTCGTTGACGGTTATTGGCCGTGACTCGCCGAGATTGTAGATGTTAAAGCCGGAACATTTGTCGATAGCCGAAACTGTGCCGTCGATTATATCATCAATGTATGTGAAATCTCGCATCATGGTGCCGTTACCATAGATGGGTATCGGCTTTTGCTGCTCGATTAGCTTTGCGAACTTGTGGATGGCAAGGTCGGGCCTCTGGCGGGGGCCGTACACGGTGAAGAAACGGAGGCAGGTCATATCAATTTCGTACAGGTGATGATATGTGTGGCAGATAAGCTCGCCTGCCTTTTTGGTGGCGGCATAGGGGGAAATGGGAAAATCAACGTTGTCGTCCTCGGAGAAGGGGACCTTCTTGTTGTTGCCGTACACACTCGAGCTTGAGGCAAAGATGAACTTTGGGACCTTATGCTTTTGGGCCAGGTCGAGCAGAAGGGCGGTCCCGTTTATATTGATATCGACGTAAAGCAGGGGCTTGGCGATCGAGGGGCGGACGCCGGCCTTGGCTGCGAGGTGAACGATTATTTCAACCCCATCGGCAATTGCTTCGTCCATTGCCCCGCCGTCACGAATGTCGGCTTCAATGAGTTCGAAATTTTCGTTTTTGAGAGGCCCGCTGATGTTCTGACGCTTGATTTGAGGGTCGTAGAAGTTATCGAAATTGTCAACGGCGACTACGGTGTGCCCCTCACCAAGGAGACGCTCACAGAGGTGCGAGCCGATGAAACCGGCGGCGCCTGTTATTATTACTTTCATCCGGCTTGTCCTTTCCTGGATTAAGCGTGTCGGTTGTTCGCTATCATCCGTCCGGTATTATCTATCGGCTGTCAGGCAGAGTAGATAATGACCGCCCCGAGGGCCAGGGCGATTAATGCGATGACTCGGAAAACCAAAAGGGATTGTTTTTGGAACCAATCGAAGATGGTTCTGAGTTTTTCGGGACCAAGCATAAATATCAGCAGTCCCGATATCAGGAAAAGAATCCCAAAAACAACTATCACCCAGGTAATATCACATTCGCGGGCCCCGAGTAAAAAGATGACCGCCAGAGCCAATCTAATCAGCCCCGCAAGGTATATGCGTTTGCCTTTTTTGAAAAATTCTATTAAGCGCTTCATTACGTCGGGCTTTAACAGGTACACAATCCCGACGAGAATGAAGACTATACCGACAATTTTAATGACGACATCCATAATCTTTCCCCTAAATCTTTTTGGCTAACCGCTTAATATATTCTCGAAGATTTTCCGCTATATCGTCCCGCTTCAGCGCAAAATCTATATTTGTTTTGATGAATCCTTCCTTGTTTCCGATATCGCACCGTCTCCCATCCAGACGCAGGCCGTACATGGGTTTGTCCTTTACTCTCATCCGCATTGCATCGGTAAGCTGAATTTCGCCGCTTTGGCTGGGCTCGGTTCGGCTCAGATACTCAAAAATATCGGGTTTAAAAACGTAACGACCCGCAATTACCAGATTGGAAGGCGCCTTATCCGCACTCGGTTTCTCAATAAAATCCTTCACCCGGTAAACCCCCGGCCTGACCTGCTCTCCGTCAATCACGCCGTATAGGCTTACTCTGTTAATATCCACCTCTTCCAGAAGCACTATCGATTCGTCGAGTTCTTCGTATAACTCCAGCATTTGCTTTGCTGCCGGCTTGACGGCGTCCATCACCGTATCACCCAGCAGTACTACAAAAGGCGAATCTTGAACGTGATGTCGAGCGCAGTAAATTGCGTCGCCAAGCCCCTTCATCTCCTTTTGCCAGATAAAATGAATATCGGCCAAATTTGAAATTCGCCGCATAGCTTCCAGCTCGGTCTTTTTGCCTTGTTCCTGTAAGTATGCCTCTAACTGAAAGCTGCGGTCGAAATGCTCCTCGATTGAGCGCTTGCCCTTGCCGATAATCATCAGAATGTCTGTAATACCCGATGCGGCCGCCTCCTCAACAACGTACTGAATCACCGGAGTATCGACTATTGGCAGCATCTCCTTGGGTTGAGACTTTGTTGCGGGAAGAAATCGAGTACCAAAACCTGCTGCAGGGATTACGGCTTTGCGAATCATATACCGGGCTTTCCTTTACCGCTGACGATTTTGGGCTTAATGACCTTTATCTTCAACTTACTGAGTTTTTTCTTGAGATGGTTGAACATCTGAGCATTTTTGTATGTCCCAACGATAGCTCCGCCTGAGCCGGTGAACTTGGCGCTTGCGCCTGTTGAACGGGCTGTTTCCACCATCCGAATATTGTCTTGACCAAGCCGGTAGATTTTACCCCTTCGGTCAAAGTTCGCATTGAGAAGTCGGGAGATTTCCTCTGCCTGTCCATTCACAAGGCAGCTCTTGGCTTTGTCGGCTAAACCGGCCCAATACCGCATCGCATTGGTCACCTTTTGCTCGCCTCGCTTGAAACGGTCGCGAATGTTGTTGTGAAAAACCTCTGTCGGCTCGCTCAGGTCGTGCCGATAGGCCACATAGAGTTTTGGAAGCAGTCCAACTTCAAGCGGCTCGTAAATACCGTATCCCTGTTTGGCCATAATCTCTTTTGAGAAGTCCATATAAACCAGGCCCTCATACACCTGTATCACGCGGTCCTGCAGTCCCGCTGCAATGCGCAGCTCGTCCACCTCTGCCGAAAGGACCAAATTCGCCTGTATATACTTTGCAATGCTCACCCCGTAAAATGCCATAAGGGCGCGTAAGCACGCCGTGATGATTGCGCTGGAACCGGCCAAGCCTACTCCATGCGGTATGTTCGATTTGTAACGGATAGTGAAATTCTTCGTATGCAGTTCTATTTGGTGTTCCTGGCAGTAATCATAGAACTTCTTTACCGTTGCCTTCAGCAGGCGGATGCCCCCGTAATACCCGTGAAGCTTCACGTCCCTGGACAGGTCGGTAATACTCGAGAATCGCGAAAGGTCCTTCTCGCTGGCTAAAATCTCCATATCAGGCGTCTCATACAGCACGACCTCCGCACAGAAATTACTGAACGCGAAGGATATCGTCTTGCCGAAATATCCGTCTGATGGATTTCCGACCAATCCTACTCGTGGATAGGCCTTTGTACGGATAATCATATTATCTATCCTCGATAAAATGACATTACGCTCTGCCGATACTATGATATTCGAGACCCTGCTGCCTGACGTAAGCGGGGTCATAAAGATTTCGGCCGTCGAAGATTACAGGCTTGTTCAGTTTGGCTGCAATAGCCCCGAAGTCGGGATTTCTAAATTCCTGCCAGTCGGTGAAGATTACAAGGCCGTCCGCGCCGTCAAGTGCATCATATCCGTTTTCGAAGGTCTCGATTTTGCCGTCCAAAGCCGCTTTTGCACCGGAGTTTGCCTCGGGGTCATAAGCTTTTATCTTCATCTTGCAATCGAGAAACTTTTTTATGCAGTAAATCGCCGGGGACTCTCTGACGTCGTCAGTTTTCGCCTTGAATGCCAGCCCCCACACGGCCAATACGCCTTTGTCCTCCCGGCCGCTGAAATAATCAATAACGCGTTGCGCAAATCTTTCCTGCTGTATTTTATTTACCTGCTGTACGGCATCGGCTATCAAGGTCTTGACGCCGTGTACAGAGGCGGTGTGGATCAGCGCTCGAATATCTTTCGGGAAACAGCTTCCGCCGAAGCCGACACCCGGAAACAGAAAGGCCGAACCGATCCGAGAGTCACTGCCGAGGCCCTGCCTTACGTGTTCGACATCTGCACCGACTTTCTCACAGAGCTGGGAGATTTCGTTCATAAGAGAGATTCTCGTTGCGAGCATTGTATTGGCTGCGTACTTCGTCATCTCAGCGGAAGCCGGGTCCATGAATAATATCCGGTTGCTTTTTCTCATAAAGGGTGTGCACAACTGTTTCATTATTACCTGGACGGCTGGATTGGTTGTGCCGATGATTATCCTGTCGGGACGCATAAAATCTTCAACGGCGGCGCCTTCCTTTAAGAACTCCGGATTGCTGACGTAATCGAAGGGGGCCTGGGTTTTGGATTTGATAATCTCTTCGATTTTTTTATGTGTACCTACGGGCACGGTACTTTTTGTTACGATGATTCGGTAGTCTTTGATGTTCTCAGCAATATCGGCGGCGACGCCAAGTATTGCCGACAGGTCCGAAGAGCCGTCCTCTGCCGACGGGGTTCCTACTGCAAGATAAACGATGAGGGAGTTATCCAGGCCATATTTCAAATCGGTTGTAAAGCCCAATCGGTTGAGCTTCGTGTTGTGTTGGACCATCTCGGTCAGGCCCGGTTCATAGATGGGGATTACTCCGTTTTTAAGGCCGCTGATTTTCTCTTCGTCTTTATCCACACATATTACGTCGTTGCCGGCTTCAGCCAGGCACGAGGCTGTTACCAGTCCGACATAACCAACTCCAACCACACATATCTTCATTCTACTATCTCCGACTATTTAATATGTAAGTTTCGGTTCCAAAGGCCCGGCTTGGCACTAACAGCGTATCGAAAAAATCGCAAAGCGACTTAACGGGAATTTCCCTTATACCCCGCTTCGCAGCACTCATGAACTTTTTCATATACTATATTATCTGATTTATCCCGAAGATTCTATTGTTTTTGCCCCATTCAGTTGCATGCTCCGGGATAAACTTGACAAAAAACGTCGGCGGTTATATATTGTTCGCCATATTAATTATCCCTTGAGCTTGATGTCAAAGGCCATTGCTAACTGGGGTCGACCTTAATGGCGGCAAAGTCAGAAAAAACCACGAAAAAGAGCGTTATGAATGTTTTCTCCGTTGACGTCGAAGGTTTCGTCGAATCCAGCGTTCAGTAGCTTACCAATGCAACAAACAGTAGATTACTATTTCAGTTTTTCTGCCATTGCATTGTAAACATCTATAATCTTTTCAGTAACAACTTTCTCGTCAAATCGTTTCAAGGCATACTTGCGTGCCTGTAGTCCAATTCGAGTCCTTAATTCTGCATCAGACAATAACCATTCTATTTTATCGGCAAGTGCTTCTGCATCGTTAAGCGGCACAAGAAAACCCGTCTCCCCGTCAATCATTGTATCGCGATTGCCTACAACATCCGTCGCTACCATCACCCGCCCCGATACCGCCGCCTCGATAATCCCTCTTGGCAAACCTTCCTTCAAAGATAACAGAACGCATACTGTAGCGTTTGCGATCAAGGCTGGAATATCTTCACGATAGCCCAAAAAGCTGATATGTTCGTCGAGCCCGTTCTCTCTGACCCATTTCTCATACTCTTCCATCAGTTCACCGTCGCCGGCCAATTGGATATTAAAGGCTACTTTACGCTCTTTAAGGGTCTTTGCCGCCTTGAAAAGCATGTGGTGGTTCTTTACAGCTTCCATTCTTGTTGTATACAGAATAATCGGCGGATCATTTTCCGGCTCTTCCTCTGTCTTAAAGTTGTCTATCTGTATTCCATTACCGACCAATACCAATTTACGCTCCGGCGCAATTCTTTGGCGTATGCATTCCTCAACATCAGCAGGGTTCTGAAACAGTATCTTGTCGGCAAATATCGATAGTATCTGCTCAGCCTTGGTAAATATCCATCTTTTAAATTTGCTCGTCAACTCGTCATGGTAAAAACCGTGAACCTGATGTATTACTATGGGCACACGAGCCATGAAAGCTGCCAATCTTCCAGTCAAACCTATTACCGAACTATGCGTATGTATGATATCGAATTTATATGTTCTCAAGAGGCGATATGTTCTCCAGATGCAAACGATTAGTTGAATAGGTGACAATCTTCGCGGATTTTCTATCACGTATACGGTATGTCCCTTCGACCTCAACACTTCGACAAATTCACCGCTTCCGCAGGAAATGGCGTTCTCATATCTTCCCGTCGCATTGACCTGCGCTACCCGATGGTCCAGAAGCTCGCGGGCGCACTGATGCGTGTTGATAATATCCAGAACGCGGATTTTTCTGTCGGTATTATTGCAGGTATTACTCATAAGTCTCTGCACTTTAGGCGCTTATGACGCTGATTTCTTCATAAAGCTCAATTAGTTTCGCCCAGACAAGGTCCCTATCAAAGTTTTTCCGAACCCATTCCTCGCCGTTCTTGCCAAGTGCGATTCTTTTAGCTCGTTCTTCTATTAGTTCATTTAAGGCCTTCGCTAAACTTGTTATGTCGTGTGGTTTGACAAGAAGCCCGGTTTTTCCGTTTACCACCGCATCCCGGCAACCGGGGATGTCGGTAGCTACAACAGGAACCTGCATAGCAGAAGCCTCTATAAGTGTATTTCCAAAACCCTCTCGATAGCTCGGTAGAACCAGAATATCCATCGCTGCTAAGTAATCGGGTATATTGTCTTGAAATGGGATTGCATGTATGTATTCACTTTTATGTAACAGCTCGAACGTTTCTTGAGAAAGAGGATTTCTTTGGTCGGTATGGCCCATAAGCAGCAGATGCAAATTAAGATGAGTTTTCCTTAGCAGAGTAAAGGCGTTGACAAGTTCTACTATGCCCTTTTCTTTGGTCAGGCGACCGGCGTAACCAATGATTAAATCATCATTTCCAATCCCCAAACTTTGCTTTATTTTTTGAGCATTTGCCAACCTTGTTTCGTTCAACTGAAATCTATCCAAATCTACGCCCTTGCTGCTTCCGGCGCCCAGGACCTCAGCTGCGTCCGCCGCAACCAGATTTTCTTTGACCGCTTCCTGCATAAGAGATGCGCTTATGATGATGATACGGTCGGCGTACCGGCACGCTATCCTCTCACAAAATTTACCCACCAGCCTTTTCAGACCGCCAAACGCCGTATAACCTAAACCACGCAGGGTATATAACAAAACCGGGCAATGTGCAAACCGTCCTGCGATAGCAGCTAATAAAGCCGCTTTGGGAGTGCTGTAATGAATCAAATCAAATCTCTCGCTCTTAAAGATACGGTACAATTTCCAGAGGCATTTCAAGTCCTGCCAGGGTGTAAAACTTCGTGTCATTGGAACAATAATTACCTTAATCCCCTGGTTTCTGACCTTCTCAACCCAGGGGCCGTCTGCGCAAATCCCGACGACTCCAAAACCTTTTTCCAACAGTAAAGGGAAAAAATCGGGAAATAGAACGTACAAAGAAGAATCCACCGTGGTAATTATGCAGATTTTGGGTTTCTTTCTCTGCGCTGTCATATTTAACTTTTGTTACCCATGGGATTCATTTTTGTTTGAATGTCGCAGCCTGGCTTCTTCTGCAACCTTTCTATAGAATTCAACACGGCGTTTATTAAGCACATCAGAACGGTATTTTTTGGCGGTTTGTAAATTTCTTTGTGCCATTTTTTTAAGTCTTTTCATATCGCCGAGTACCGACTCGATTCTTGCTGCGAGTAAATCTGAATTGCCGGGCGGAACCATATCATTAGGGTCCAGCAGTTCAGGGAAACCTCCGACATTGCTGCCAATACAGGGCACACCTCTCGCCATTGCTTCAAGAACCGTTCGTGGAAGACCCTCCTGACGCGAGGGCAAAACATACAAATCGGATTTATCAAGCTCATTATATACCGCCTGTCCGGGAACTAATTTGCCCAGGAACTTTACTCTCTCGGCAATACCTAATTTCTGTGCTTTTTCTTCAAGCTGCAATCTAAATCTGCCGTCGCCAACCAGAGCCAATTCAATATTAAAACCCTCTCTGATGCAAACGGCAACTGCATCCAAAAGAACATCGGGAGCTTTATAAAGGTGCTCCATCATTCCTACATGGCAAATACGAAATGGAATATTAGAGTCTAATCTGGCATTTGTTTCGGCAATTTTGGCTTCGAGCGCCGAGTTATTAATAATTACTTCGTCCGGAAGTTCAATACTCGAATAGTGGGTGGACCAGGATGTCGGAGGGTATCGCTTCTGCAAACTATATTCGGTAACATAGGAGGTAACACCGGCCAAACGACACTGTCGGGCCAGGTCTCCGGCCATTTTCCTTCTAATCAATGGCCGCAAAACGCTCTTGACGCTTCCGGGACCAAGTGAATCCCACGGGTCCCCTACGACCTCAACGCCGTATGGAAGGTGGTTTTTCTCGAGGTGACGCCAAAGCAAGCTGGACACCGCCCCGGGAACCCGTAATATAAATGCTTCAGTTTCTTTAACTGCCTGCTTCGTCAGATTATTCAATTTTCGATATTGCCTCAGGTATTGCCACGGGCCTATGTAATATGGAAGGCCATAGAAGTTAACATTTGGCCCATTTGCTCGATGTTCATCCGGCTGTTCTCGGGCAACTTCGCATAACCGAGCTAAAACCGCGACTTCATCAAAAACCTGCAAATACCTGAGCCAAAAAGTATAGCCGCAAACAGTATTAGAATAGACATTGCCGTCTTGTGCCCTGAAAAAACGGTGTTCTAAAGCTACCATAACACGCATTAGGAGCTCCCGCAGCTCAACAGGTGCTTTCTTGAGTTAATAATCATGTGTATCCCGACGGCCCTTTATACACTATAGGCACTCTAACAAAACCCAATTAGTCATTCCGAGCGCAGTTGAGGAATCTGTTCAAAAAACCGCCGCAAATTTATTTGCGGCCACTACTTTGTTTAGCCCCCACCCCTGCGGTGAGGGTTCTCATTTTGTGTCGACCGTACCCTGGCGACAACATAGATTTCATGTACTGGTTTCACTAATCTCGCCATCCACAATCCCATTTTATAGCACCAGAATCCTAGCTTACCCAGAGGAGCCAAAAATCGTTCATAGCCAAATGGTGAAAGCTTTGAGTCTTCTATTTCGTATGATGTATACAGTAAAAGATTGCAAATGCTTTGAGTGTTCCAAGCAAATAAATGCATATCCGGTTCAAACGAAGTAAATCTTCGAAATCGGCGTTCCTTGTCGAAAGGTATACACAAAAGTAATCTTCCGGTTGGTTTTAAAAGTTCCCTAATCCTTAATAGTACCAGTGTAGGATTAGCAACATGTTCTAGAACATGGTGACATATTACAATATCGAATCGCTTCTCCCACTTGAGAACCTCGTGTATGTCAGATGTAAAGTAAATCCCGTTTGCTTCCACCTTTTCTTTACAACACTCCGCTATATCATAACCCACCTTCGCCTTACAACGGAGTTTCGTAAGATTAAAACCTGTTCCGACCCCATACTCTAAAACTGAATCGGTCTCCTTCACAAATGGTTGAAACTTTCGGACCCTGTTCTTGGCTATCAACTTATCAGCTATTGGACCAGCGCCGTGTTTTGCTTTATGATATATAGCACCAGCTTTTCCACGATAATTTCCAAAATCGCTTTTTTTTCTTTTATATTTCATGTCACTACTGTCCCATTATAAGTCGAACAATAACAATTGGTTATGAAACTGACCTATTTCATTTTGCAAGAGAGCTTTCGTAAGTACTTGTGTAATAGGGACTTTCTCGAAAAGTACAATG
>JAUWPZ010000113.1 GCA_030611315.1 Sedimentisphaerales bacterium | reverse complement strand
GTATGGGAAAGAATAATAACACAACTACCCGAATCTGATCCCGCTACTACCGCACAAGCTTACTGTTTTTCAGGTCATTGCTATCGAAAACTGGGTGAATATGAAAAATCGACAGCGTACTATCAATACGTGGTTGCAGATTATCCTGAACATCGTACGGCCTGGCAGGCCCTGTTTCGCATAGCGCATAACTATGAGGACATGAAGGATTTGGGAATTATTTCCAAAACAGAAGCAGGTCCGGTGATAAAGGCTGCTTACGAGCAGCTTCTCGAAAAATATCCTGATTGCAAAATGGCCAGGGTTGCCCAGCGTTGGTTGAGTCGCCACAACTCCAAATAAAAGGGAAAAAGAAATGAAGACAAAGTTTTTACCTGTTCTTTTGATTTTAAGTGGACTCCTTGTCACTGCTGACAAAACCTACGCATGTAATGACCCTCCAAATGCAGACTTGGACGCCAGTCCTAACCCGGTATGTGTGGGCTGTAGTGTAACCCTTGATGGAAGCGGGTCTTCTGATCCAGATGGGGAGATCACGAAATACGAATGGGATTGGACCAATGACGGCGAATATGATTATGAGGAAACCCCTGGGGACGGCATCGCCACACACATATACACCATTGCAGGGACCTATACAGCGAAGCTAAGGGTTACTGATGACGACGACGCTACCGATACCGACACCTGCACGGTTTACGTTGTCAAGGTGGCATCGCTGCTACCGGATGTAGGTACAGAGATGGACGATGGGGACGACGACCCGAATACAAAGTCTTATGTTGTTTCTATCGTTGATGCGAATGACGATGTGAATGTGGTGACGGTTACCGCTACTCCGTACCCCGATGTTAATGAGGCGAACTTACCGGACTGCTGGGATTTCACAGGGGGTACAGAAGTAAATGATTTTGTTCATACCGTTGACAGGACCACGCCAGTGGAAACAGCACTTACCTGTAGCTGTGGCACTTCGTCAAAGACAACCAAAATCTACGTCGTCCAGGTGAATATTTCCGTCCCCCCTTGCCTTGAGAGCCAAGAGCTTAATCCTGGAAAATATATCAACGTGAACTGGGATGATGACGACGATGATGGCTGGGAGCCCAATGACACACCACCTGACGGGTATTACACAGGCGATAAAGATGATCCCAACATCAAGGGTGGTGATAATGGTGATAATGACTTGCGCTCTTTTTCAATATCCATGATTAACCCTGTTGAAATTAAGTTTGATTTCCCAGATACAAAGGTAGAGCTAACATTCCCAGGGCAGGTGAAGGTGTGGGAGACGAGGACGAAGCTTGATGCGAATGGTGTAAGTTCTCAAGTTCCTTCCGGAACGCAGTTTAAGGTTGCAGATTTGCCCAATTTTTTATATCTTGAAGGCATTTCCGGTTCTTCGGAATTCAGGGATGTCAATTTAGTCGCAACTTATGTGCCGTGCAACGCAAATGATATTGTCAAAGTAACTGTTTTCGAGGTGGACTGCAACGGATTATTCGGTTACGGTCCTCAGCAGAACGACGACGAAATAAGGCATAGCTCTTGGACCTACCCAGGAAGCTCCGATAAGAATGGGAAGATAAGTTGGGACGATGCAAACGCCGATGGTGTCAAAGGTGATAATGACCCCAACTGTAAGCACTTCCACAACTGCATGGAATTACAGGGTACGGTTAAGCCGTCGGGCGTAATTGATGAAGTAGAATTTGATTTCTATAGGGAAACATGGTATAGAGCTTGGAAAAGAAAGGAAGGCGGAAATTGGCTGTTTACTAAGGGGGGATATACACTTGCTTGGACGGATGACGAAATCGAAACTGATGAGGACTTGACTCCGTCAGACAACGACCATATATATCAGACCGATGGTCCAGGATGGACCAATAAGGAGCGGGGTCCGACATGGGACTACTTAGCACAGATAGCAGACTTTAGAGAACGTGTGAGAGTCAAGATTGACGGTACGTGGTACTGGTGTTCTGATTTCTATAAATGGCACACTAAATGTTACACAAAACCAAAGGATGAAGATTACATGACCAGAGATGCGGTGTCCCTGCAAAAGTTAGGAGAAGGCTGGATAACGGTTCCTGACAGTCCGTAACAGGAAAGGAGAAAAGAATGCGAAGCTTACGAGTTATTATTTTAGCACTATGTATTTGTGTAGGAACTGTTTGGTTGTCGGGTTGTGATGCTTCAGAGCCGGAAGCAAGCGACTCTCATGTTGGCAAGGCAGATGTCAGCACCATAAAGTCTGCGAATGAACAAGAGCGCCAAAACGCAGCTGAGGCAATCAAACTACAAAACCAAGAGGTTATTCAGGGACTGATTAAACTTGCAGCCGAAAAGGTAGAACATACTACATCAAGAACCGTTCACGATGCTGAATACATTCGGCATCATACAAAATACTTAGCTATTCAGCTCTTGGGAGACCTTCGTGCGTCTGAAGCGGTACCTATCTTGATTGACAACCTCGAATACCGTAATCCTAATATCCTTGTGGATGGTTCGTACCTCGAGCCCGGACAGTTGTTTATAGCGGCTGAATCGCTCTCGAAAATAGGGATGCCGGCTGTTGGACCAGTTATCAACAAGTTGGCAGGGTATAGCAACGAAAAATCCGGGCGGAGTACATGCTGCTGGATACTGAAAGATGTGTTGGGTATAAGATTGGCCAAGCTGAGGCTTGAGATCGCAATCGAGGAAAGAACAGACCCTACTGAAAAAAAGAACCTTACAGCGGCACTGCCTTATTTCAAAACCCAGCAGGAGAAAGCAGCCGAGGAGCGCGCCAGGCGCAAAAAAGCAGGTGGATAGAAGTACCTCCACGTAAATTGAAAGACTTTAAAACGGCCAGTAGCCGCAGTAAATAGGTTCATTCAAAAAATCTACTGCTACTCTGCGAAGTAGCTTCGCTACGTAGCACGAGAGTCGTTTTCTGCATTGTTTATAATCGGGGATTAACACCACATTAGCTCTTTGACAAGTTCAGAAGGGGAATATCTCTTACCGCGGAGAGCACAGAGCTTTTTATTATGTAAAAACTTACAACGGATTTTGATAACCACTCACCGTGTCATGTGCGGATGAGTTTATGAAAATACAGTCAACTTGAGAAAAGGTTATTTGTGTAACCGATTGCTCAATAAAGAAATACAATTTTTTCTCTTCTCAGTGGTCTGGTGCGAACTCCCTCGACTGCGCTCGGTACAGGTCTGCGGTTGATGAGAAATGAAGGTTAGACAGCCTATTAAGTGTTATTTTGCGTCTTTTTGGAGTTTGTAATCCACGGAGTCGACGAGTGCCTGCCAGGATGCCTCGATGATGTTTTCGGAGACTCCGACCGTGCCCCAAATCGCTGTTTTGTCCCTGGATTCGATAATTACCCGTACTCTGGCGGCGGTGCCGGCCCTGGCGTTGACGACACGGACTTTGTAATCGAATAAATGCACTTCCTTGATGCTGGGATAAAAATTCTCGAGGGATTTTCTCAGTGCGGCGTCAAGTGCGTTAATGGGGCCGTCGCCCTCGTCGACGACGTGCTCGGTTACGCCGTCAACCCTCAGCTTGACCGTGGCCTCGGTAACAAGGTCGCCGGTTGCCCGTTTTTCGACAGTGATGTGATACTTTAACAGCTCAAAGGCCGGCTTGTATGTGCCCATAATTTTCTTTATAAGCAGGTCAAAGCTGGCGTTTGCGGCCTCGAACTGATAGCCTTCGCTTTCAAGCTCCTGAACACGGGCAAGGATTTTCCGGGCGAGTTCTTTATCTTCGGCGATGCGTGCCTTTTCGAGTTCGGCCAGGACGTTGGACTTGCCGCTCAGCTCCGAAATAAGGAAACGCCGCTCGTTGCCGACGAGTTCCGGCGAGATGTGCTCATAGGTTTTTTTGCTTTTTCGCAGTGCATCAATGTGCAGGCCGGCTTTGTGGGCGAAGGCGCTTTTGCCGACGTAGGGCATATTCATAACCGGCGTAATGTTTCCCAGCTCAAAGATATAATGGGATACTTCCGTGAGCGTCTTTATTCTGTCGGTGGTAAGGACATCCAGGTGCATTTTAAAAGCGAGGTTCGGTATTACGATGCAGAGATTTGCGTTGCCGCATCTTTCGCCCAGGCCGTTGAGCGTGCCCTGGATATGGCGTGCTCCAGCCCGAACGGCGGCGAGGGTGTTGGCTGTGGCGCAATCGGTGTCATTGTGAGTGTGAATCCCGACCATCATGTCGCTGAATCGCTCGCAGGCGGTCTTAGTGATTTCGTACACCTCGTCGGTTAGAGAGCCTCCGTTGGTATCGCAAAGGGCCAGCACGTCAGCGCCGGCCTCGGCGGCAGCGGTCAGAACTTTCATCGCATATTTTGGATTTGCCTTGTAGCCGTCGAAGAAATGCTCTGCGTCGAAGATCACTTCGAGGCCGTGCTTTTTGAAATACTCGACAGATTCGGCGCAAATTACCAGGTTCTCATCGACCGAGCAGCCCAGTACCTTCTTTACGTGCATATCCCAGGTTTTACCGACCAAAGTAACGACCTGTGTCCTGCAGGCGAGCATCGCGTTGAGTGAGGCATCATCGTCAACGCTGCGATCGGCCCTGCGGGTGCTGCCGAATGCGGTGATTTTCGAGTTTTTCAGTCCCAGCTTGGCCACTTCCTGAAAGAACTGCATCTCTTTGGGATTGGAAGCCGCATAGCCGCCTTCTATGTAATGAATGCCAAGCTCATCGAGGCGCCGGGCGATTGAGAGCTTATCGGCCAATGAAAAGCTGACTCCCTCGGCCTGCATGCCGTCGCGAAGAGTTGTGTCGTATAGCTTTATGTTTTCCATAGTTAATCTCGTGTCTCGTTTTCGATTATTGATAATCGAGAACCACCAATTTTTGTGCATAAGCCCATAGGGAGCATCTTTTTAGAGATTCATTCTATCGGGGCTGCTCAGGGATGTAAAGGGTAAAAGTTAAACCTTGCATCGCGGGGTGCGACCAGATTTTCTGGCAGGCGATTTCTTGTTTATCAATACTCATTCACCAGGTCTAACAAAGCCACTTTTGTCATTGCGAGGCCACAGAATGTGGCCGCGGCAATCTCCCGCTTACGAACGACAGAGATTGCTTCGCTTCGCTCGCAATGACACAGAGCGCAACTCTATGCTAAAAAAGATTTTATAGTGTGCCAGAAAAATTAGCCACACCCGCATCGCGAGCATCTGAGCGATGAAAAATAGTTCAGATTTTTCGAGGAAATCCTTGCAATACCAAAACGGATAAGATATACTGTCTGGTTTATGTAAATCTTCATAAGATGCGTAGTATGTTTGGCCTGGATTGATATGATTTTAACACAAATATTGCATGCAAACTGCGTCAAGGTCCCGGTGGACAACAAAGACAAGGTGGCCGTGATAACGGAACTTGTGGATTTGCTTGACGCCAACAATTTATTGTCGGACAGAGACCTCGCTTTAGAGGCGGTGTTGATTCGCGAGAGAACGCGAAGCACGGGTACCGGCGCGGGGATAGCCATTCCACACGGCAAATGCAAAGCCGTCAAAGAGCTGGTAATGGCAATAGGTATCGCAGGTGATGCTATCGATTTTGAAAGCGTGGACGGCAAGCCGGTAACAATCATTATTCTGCTGGTCTCACCAATCGACCAGACGGGCCCTCATATTCAGGCATTGGCGCGAATAAGCAGATTGATGCTGGATGAAGAATTCAAACAAAAGCTTGAAAAATCCGCGTCATCAGATGAGGTTTACGAGCTTTTGAACAGTAAAGAAAACGCATAGCCGGCGGCCGCTAATTCATCTTTGCCCGTTTGTGAACTTAGAGCCACGTTCAATCATCTACGTTGTCTTTTCCCATAGAATCAGGCCCAGCTCACAAGGATTCACAAGGTCCGGGTGCCTCGGCAAAATCCTGACAGCTACTCCCTGCTGCCCTGTCTGAGTGCAGGGCATCAAGCCGAGGAACCAATGCTCATCCTCTTTGTCGGTCTGTTCTTTATACTCCATCCTGACGGCCGAGCCGTCTTTGATACTTCCCCATGTATCGACTGGTCCATGATAAAGCTCAACGGAAACATCATCGGGGCTAACGCTGCCGAGCTTTACCAAGGCCCTGACGGACAACTGCGCGCCAATCTTGAGCTGAGGCCGTTTGGGATTGAGCTGCTCGTTCACATCGCCGTTGCTGACTTCCATTATGACATCCTTGACGGCAAATTCGTGCCAGGCCTGTTTCATATCAGATTTCCACTTTGAAAATGCTCTCGCTCTTGCCATAGCTTCGGCGGTCAGATATCGCCACTTTGCCGCTGAGGGATTGTAAAACCTTCTCGTGTATTGGCCGACCATTCTGTTGGTATTGAATCGAGGCGCAATCCACTTGATGGATTTTTTTACCCTGTTTATCCAGGCCCTGGGCAAATCGTCAACCGAGCGAGTATAATACAAGGGTACAATTTCGTTTTCGAGCATATTATAAATGGCCTGCGACTCGACCAGGTCCTGATAGTCGTCGTCTTCATAGCTTTCTCCGGCGCCGATGACCCAGCCACCCTCCGGGGTATAGCCCTCACACCACCATCCATCCAACGTGCTCATATTCAATACACCGTTAACGGCGGCTTTCATACCGCTTGTGCCGCTGGCCTCCATGGGTCTTCGTGGATTACTAAGCCAAACGTCAACGCCTCGTACCAGGACTCTGGCGACGTCAATATCATAGTCTTCGAGAAAAACTATACGGCGTCTGACATTGTGCTGGCGGGCAAAGTGAATAATCTGGCGTATGATGTCCTTTCCGGCGGTGTCTCTCGGGTGGGCCTTGCCGGCGAAAATGACCTGGACAGGACGTTTGGGGTCGGAAAGCAGCCTTATAAGCCGCTGTGGGTCCTTCAGCAACAGATCGCCCCTTTTGTAGCACGCAAATCTTCTGGCAAAACCAATTGTCAGGGCCTCCGGGTCGAGTACCTCCTGTGCCCTGTTTAACTCAGAGTGGTAAGTTCCTCGACGCTGCATCTGAGCCTTCAGTCGATTGCGTGCGAAAACTATCAACTGTCCCTTGCATCGCTGATGTGTTCGCCAGAATTCTTCATCCGGGATTTGGTCAACATTGTCCCAGACCGATTTATCCATAGTTTCATCAGCCCAATTCGGTCCAAGATACCTTTCATACAAACAGCTCATCTCCTCCGAAAGCCAGTTTTTGACGTGGATGCCATTTGTAATCGAAATTATAGGTACTTCATTGACTGGTACTCCCGGCCAAAGTGCTCCCCACATCTCACGTGACACCTGCCCGTGTAATTTGCTCACGCCATTTATGTAACTGCTCAGTCGTAAAGCGAGAATGGGCATTTTGAAAGATTCGCTATCGTCGTCGGAAAGCATTCTTCCCAGTGCCAGGAACCTCTTTCTGTTTATGCCAAGCGTCGGGAAATAGCTGCCAAAATACTTATCCATCAGGCCGACACGAAATTCATCAAGCCCGGCCTTTACAGGTGTGTGAATTGTAAAGACGTTTCCCGCCCTTGTGGCTTCGAGTGCCTCATCAAAAGTCATATTCTTTGTGCTTCTCAATTCCCTGATTCTCTCGAGGGCCATAAAAGCGGCGTGCCCCTCGTTCATGTGGCAGACAGTTGGAGTAATTCCCATAGCGCCGAGGGCCTTTAAGCCGCCGATTCCGAGCATAATCTCCTGTCGAATTCTCAACTCGCGGTCCCCGCCGTAAAGACTGGAGGTAATCATTCGGTCAGCAGGTGAATTGGCAGTTATGTTGGTGTCCAGGAGATATAACTTTACCCTGCCGATTGAAACACGCCATATCTGCGCCACCACACATCTGCCGGGATAATCGACGCTGACAGTCAACGGTCGTCCGCTGTCTTTGCGAACCAGCTCGATGGGCATATTATACACATCGTTCTCGATATAGACCTCCTGCTGCCAACCATCGATGTTCAAATACTGACGGAAGTACCCTTTCTGATACAGAAGACCGACTCCAACCAGCGGCACACCGAGGTCCGAGGCGCTTTTTAAGTGGTCGCCCGCGAGGATTCCCAGGCCGCCGGCGTAAATAGGCAGACATTCATGGATTCCAAACTCGGCACTAAAATAAGCAATCATCGGCTCGGTACATTTCGCACAGACTTTTTCATACCAAG
Organism: Sedimentisphaerales bacterium; assembly: GCA_030611315.1. Taxonomy (GTDB): domain Bacteria; phylum Planctomycetota; class Phycisphaerae; order Sedimentisphaerales; family Anaerobacaceae; genus JAUWPZ01. The sequence continues at coordinate 3,118 of JAUWPZ010000113.1, read as the reverse complement.
TCGGCCCATCCAGATACGCCCTGAGCTTATCCATAGCGTGCCGGAGCTGACACAAAAAGCCTTCATTATCAGCCAGGCTCTCCAATCTTGCCTGTGACACACTGCCGAGAAGCTTGACCGGATTATGCCCACAAGCCAACCATAAATTGCTGTCAATACGTTTGAACACATCCACAAATTCAGGGTTCCAGGACCAATACATATTCCCGGCGAGAGCCTCGAGGTCCTTCACAGAATCCGGCAGAGCCGGTACAACGGTGAAGCTGCGAACACTTGGCATTATTCCTTCTCCAGAATGTAAGTCTTTAGTAACAGATATTAATAGTTTAAGGCCAACAAACGATAAACTATCTGCTCTTCTTTCATCGACAAATCCATTACGCGGCTTAACCGGTTAAGGGCAAAAAGCAAAAGGCAGGTTTGTCACGATTTGATGGTCCTATATTTTTGCTGCTCGCGGGCAAGAAAAGATGAAAAAAAAGGCCTGTATTATCAGGCCTTTTTACATATTGCCAGGCTGCGCTCCGCAGGTGCCGTAAGAAAGCGTTTGAAGAGAACCCATTACTTCCAAGTGGGCAATCGTTGCTTGTGTCCGAAAGTCCTATCAGTGTAGGCATTTCCGATCCAGCAAGACCTGATTTCCCTGAGTACGGGTATCGGTTCTTTCAAACACGTCTTCCTATACGAACACCGCAGGGATTAGCCTGTTAAGTTATTTATACCAAATCCCGAACCCAAAGTCAAGCAAATACCGGCTGAGCTGGAGAATTAAAATCTTCAGCCGCCATTTCTAAAGTCATATTCAAGCTCTTATAAGTGAAAAACCGCCTGCTTTTTGCCCTTGATGTGGTGAAAACGATGTGGGCTGTATTACACGGTTCGCAGCTCGGCCCCGACTGAGGCGGCGAGGCTTTCAACAATAAAGGACTGAAAGCGGTCGACCATTTCGTGCGTCAATGTGCCGTCCTCATCCCTGAACCTCGCCGAAAGCGTAACAGATTTTCGTCCGGATGGAATGCCCTTGCCTCGGTAGATGCCGACAAACTGAATATTCTCCAGTTCGCCGGTGGCCTTGCTTTTGACCGCTTCTTCAATATCAGACCAGCTAATATTCTCATCGACAATAATCGAAAGGTCTCGTTCGATGGCGGGAAATCTCGGAATCGGTTTGACTTTTACTGCGCCTCTCTGTAAGGCTGAAAGCCGCTCGAAATCAAGCTCGGCAGCGACAGGGGTCAACTCTTTGAAATCAAATTTTTCCTTCACGGCCTGCGAGACAATTCCGGCTGAGCCGATTAGTTCGCCGTTGACCTCAATTTGCGCGCCGGTTTGCGCCCAGCTTATATCGGACAGGGTAAAAACTGTACGGGCATCTCTGTCAATGCTCTTGAACAGCCCTTCAATTACGCCGCGAAGGTCTCTCAAATCGCTGTCACAGACCAGGGAAAGTTTGGTCTTTTCCAGTGGTAAAGCCTCCTCCTTGCCGAGGGGCACGAAAGTATCGGCGAGCTCAAATATCCTGCAGGGCAGGTTCTTCGCGTTGAGGTTGGTTTTCAAAACGCCGAGCAGAGAGCCGATTAGACTCTGGCGAAGCAGATTAGCGCTCTTTCTGGATTCATCCTTTACGGCGAGGTGCTCGTTAACCTCAGCCTGTTTGAAAAGCTCAGAAGCCGAATCGTCAACGAAAGTAACATTAATGGTTTCGTAAAAACCGCATCCGTTAAGGTACGTTCCAATCGACTGAGCCAGTTTCTGACGTGTATCAACCGGCACGACTTCGATTTTGATTTTGCGTTCGGTCGGTATCTTATTGAAGCCGTGCACACGGGCAACCTCTTCAATCAAGTCAATCTCACGGTAAACGTCGCTTCGCCACGAAGGGACCGAGCAAACTATCGAATCATCTTCAAGACGCGGCTCAAAACACAAGGCCGAGAGGATTTTAATCGCCTGCTCGGGAGGAATCTCTATGCCGAGCAGCATATTCAGCCGCGAAAGCCGTAATGTTACCTCTTTCTGCGTCGGCCTGCCGGGATAAATATCAACGACGCCCTTAGCCACTTTTCCGCCTGCCAGTTGAGTTATCAGTTGTGCGGTTCTCCGAGACGCCCAATCGACCCTTTCGATATCGACGATTCGCTCGAACCGAAAAGCCGCATCCGAAGGCAGGACAAGCTTACGGGAGGTCGTGCGGATGCTGACCGGATTGAAGTATGCATCCTCCAGCAGAATTGTCGTTGTCGCCTCGCCGACCTCGGTATCCAGTCCACCCATAACTCCAGCTATACCTACAGGGCCGCCGGGGTCCGCGATAACAAGCATATCAGGATTAAGGTCGCAGGTAGTGCCGTCGATACTGACAATTCGTTCGCCGGCAGCGGCCTTTCTAACGATGATTTTGCCGTCGGTGATTTTGGCATAATCAAAGGCGTGCGGGGGCTGGCCTGTCTCCATCATCGCATAGTTGGTTGCATCGACCACATTATTGACGGTGTGCAGGCCAACGGCTTCGAGCCGCTTGACGAGCCAATCCGGCGACGGGCCTATTTTAACGCCTTCGATAATCCTGGCGGTGTATCGGCCGCACAAGTCCGGCTCGATAATTTCAACGCCGGCAAATTCGGTAACATCTTTGTCCGATTCGTCAAGCTCAACTTTCGGCGTCTTTAATTGGGCGCCTGTGGCCGCGGCCAGCTCACGGGCAATACCGATGTAGCTGAGGCAGTCACCGCGGTTGCTGGTAATCTCAAGGTCGATGACCATGTCACCGGCAAGCTTTTCCATTGACTCGCAGGGAAATCCCAAATCGCTCAAAATCTCCGCGATTTGGTCGGCACTGAGAAAGGTTTCGACATAATCACTTAGCCAATCGAGTGAAATCTTCATATCAAGAACACCGCCAAAAAAGTCTATATTTCGCGGTAACTTAACCGACCGAGGCGCCGCTGTCAAGCCTATATGGAATCTTCCATTTGATTGGGTGTGACAAATTTTTCCGGCACACTGTAACCTTAATGATAGTAATGTATTGCGCCGGCTCGTCATGCTGAACAAAGTGAAGCATCCGGCTTTCGGACCGAGAGGCTCCTTCGCTTGGTCAGTAACATCTCATTCTCTG
>JAUWPZ010000138.1 GCA_030611315.1 Sedimentisphaerales bacterium | reverse complement strand
TACTCAAGAACTGCGTCAGCGTCTTACGCGAGAACTCCATCACTTGCGGAAACGGTCTGATTTGTTGCGTTCGTTTATACAGCACACCAAAATCCCTCTTAGGATTTGATATATGTCCCTTTATCTAAACTGGAGTCAATATCAACTTGGAACACGCATTTTTCCAATAGCTTTATAAAAGGATAGACCAATAACGCAACAATTCTCAACAAACAGAAAGGACAAGAGCTATGGCTAAAAAACATTCCTTCAACTATCCACTTATGATTTGCCTCGGCCTGGTGGTTTTCTCGCTCTCGGCCTGCTCGACCACGCAGCCTCGAACCGGCAAATCCAAAAAAAACGAAGCTTACCTAAGCGCCCCTGAAAAAGACGTCAACCAGTGGCGCCAAATGAAATTCGGCCTGTTCATCCACTGGGGCCCAGTCAGCCTGAAGGGCACGGAAATCGGCTGGTCACGCGGAGGCGAGCGTCGAGGTCACTCTGGAACCGGCTCGGTCCCCGCCGAAGAATACGACAACCTCTACAAGCAGTTTAATCCCGTCAAATTCAACGCCGACGAATGGGTCCAAATCGCAAAAGACGCCGGCATGAAATACCTCGTCTTCACCTCGAAACATCACGATGGTTTCTCGATGTTCGACAGCGCCCTGACGGAATACAAAATCACCAACTCGCCGTTCAAGCGAGACGTCGTAAAGGAATTAGCCGACGCCTGCCACAAGGCCGGACTTAAACTCGGCTACTACTATTCTCCCGTTGACTGGTATCACCCCGACTACCGCACCGACAACCACGACCGCTACATCGAATTCCTCCACGGTCAACTGCGCGAAATCTGCACCAATTACGGCAAAATCGACATCATCTGGTTCGACGGCCTCGGCGGCAAACCAAAGGACTGGGACTCCGAAAACCTCATCAAAATGATAAGAAAGCTCCAGCCCCATGTCATCATCAACGACCGCGCAGGCCTGCCCGCCGACCACGACACACCGGAGCAGAGAGTCGGCAAATTCCAGAACGACCGCCCCTGGGAGACCTGCATGACAATCTGCCGCCAGTGGGCATGGAAGCCCGACGACCAGCTCAAATCGCTTAAGCAGTGCATCCAAACACTCGTGCGGGTCGTCGGCGGTGACGGCAATCTCCTTTTCAACGTCGGCCCTATGCCCGACGGCCGAATCGAGCCGCGACAGGTCGAGCGGCTCAAAGAAATGGGCGATTGGCTCAACAAATACGGCCAGAGCATTTACGCCACCAGAGGAGGTCCGTTCAAAAGCGGCCCCTGGGGCGCCAGCACACACAAGGAAAATACCATTTACCTTCACGTTCTCAATTGGACTGACGATGTTCTTACCCTTCCTCCAATCCCCAACAAAATAACCGACGGCGACCTGCTGACCACCGGCAAGCTCACAATCAAACAAACCAGCGAATCCATCGAAATCTCCGTTTCAAAAGAACACCAGCAAGAAATCGACACCATTATAAAGCTGAAAATCGACGGCCCCGCGAATAAAATCACTCCACGCGCTTTACCTTCCGGTTCTCTGACAACGGGCAAAAAAATCCGGGCCTCCAACTTCTTCCAGAACAAACCTCAAAACGCCCCGGAAAAAGCCGTGGACGACGATGACTCAACTCGCTGGGCCGCCGATTACGGCATAAAGCAGGTCTGGCTCGAAGTTGACCTCGGCAAACAATCAACCTTCGACCGCATAACAATACGCGAAGAGTACGACCGCATCCGCCAATTCGAATTGCAATATAAGGACAGCGAGAAGTGGGTAACATTCCTGAAAGGCAAAAAAATCGGCAAAAAATATACAAAGACTCTCGAACCCGTCACCGCACGGCACGTCAGGCTCAACATCCTCGACGCAACTGAAGGCCCCTCAATCTGGGAGTTCCAACTCTTCGCACCGAAGAAATAAAACCTGGAAGTAAAATCTAATGGACGAAAAAACATCTGCACGAACGGTTCTTAGCATGGTATAATCCGCACAATAATCCTTACCGAACTGTGTAGAAGTTCGATTATTGTAGGCCTGTAACACAGCCCCCAGCAAAAAACAGGAGTATAAATTATGTCAGGACGTTTTGATGTTGTAGTAATCGGCGCCGGCCCGGGAGGCGCCAGGGCTGCAAGAAGATGCCGACAATACGGCGCATCTGTAGCCATCGTTGAAAAACATTATTTTGGCGGAACATGCCTCAATTACGGCTGCATCCCGTCAAAAGCACTGCTCTCATCGGCCCACACCCTGCTCGCCGCAAAGCACGCAGCTCAGGTCGGCATCGACATTCCCTCAGCCGCGCCGAACTGGCCGAATATACAACAAAGAAAGGACTCCATTGTAACCGGCTTCCGCAAGCACATGGCTGCATCGGCAGAGGCCAACGATATTACAATCTTCCGCGGCACCGCCTCCATCACCGCGCCCGATACCATCAAAATCGAAACAGACGAGAAGCCGACCGAAATCAACGCCGACAAAATAATCATTGCAACCGGCTCAGAGCCTATCCCAATCCCGAATATCCCTGTTGACGGCCAAACCGTAATCGGCAGCAAGCAGGCCCTCTCACTGCCCGAAATACCGCAATCGATGGTAATCATCGGTGGCGGCGTAATCGGCTGCGAAATGGCCTGTATCTACGCCGCTATGGGTACAAAGGTAACAATCGTCGAAGCACTCGCCCAGCTTATACCGATGGAAGAGCAGTGGGTTGGCCGGCTCATTGAGCGCGAATTCAAAAAACTCGGCATCGATTCGCTCACAAGCTGCAAAGTAACCTCGGTCGAAAACACCGGCGCCTCGGCCAAAGTTACTCTTGAGGATGGCCAGGCAATCGACGCCGAAAAGGTCCTCGTCTCCGTAGGCCGAAAGCCCCTCGTCGATAAACAAACCATCGAAGCCCTGAACCTGCAAATGAATGGCCAGGCTATTTCGGTCGATGAAAAAATGCAGACCAGCGTCCCCGGCGTCTATGCCATCGGCGACGCCGTCGGCACGACATTCCTGGCTCATGGCGCTTCTACCGAGGCCGAAGTCGCAGCGGCCAACGCCACCGGCGGCGACCGGACAATGACCGACTACTCCCTCATACCGCGAGTTATCTTTACCTTCCCGGAAATAGCCTCCGTCGGCAAATCCGAAGATACCTGCAAATCCGAAGGCCTCGACGTCTCAGTCGGAAAGGGCTTCTTCAAGGTCAACGGCCGAAGCGTCGCACAAAACCAAACCGCCGGCCAAATCAGGCTCGTCCGCGAAAACGCCACAAACAAAATACTCGGAATCACAATGGTCGGCCAAATGGTAACCGAACTTATCGCCTTTGCCGCCTCTTTGATAAACACAACGGGAAAACCGGACATAACATTCCCGCACCCGACCGTCTCAGAAACCCTTGAAGACGCCATCGAAGACGCCTTCGCACAAAGCTCATAAAGTCTAACTTTAGGCACTTTAGCTCACTTTTAATTTTCTTTGTGTCTTCGTGCCTTCGTAGTTAAAATGAACAACCCGTGAAATTTATCCTCAAAACAACTGAAATCCTGGATGTCCGCGACTGTGGCCTTGCTGACTGCCGGCAGGTCCTCCAGCAGCAAAAACAACTGCGCGAAAAAAGGCAAAAAGGCCAAATTCCAAACACCGTACTCATAGTCGAGCATCCTGCCGTTATTACCCTCGGCGCCCGCCAAAGCGCCAACAAGCTCCTCGTTTCACCCGAAGAGCTGGCCCGGCGAAATATCGACCTCGTCCAAATCCGCAGAGGAGGCGGCGTAACCGCCCACAATCCGGGCCAACTCGTTTTCTATCCCATCCTGGACCTGCGTACCCTCGGCCTCGGCATCAACGAATACATCAGAAAGCTCGAAGCAATAGGCATCGAACTGCTTGCCCAACTCGGCGTCGAGGCCCACAGACAAAAAGCCCTCCCCGGTCTATGGGTCGATTCTAAAAAAATCGCATCGATTGGCGTCCGCGTATCTAAATTTATCACGTATCACGGAATGGCCATAAACATCCACAACGACCTAAGCATCTTCGATTTCATCATCCCCTGCGGCCTTGACAACATTACAATAACGTCAGTTCTCAAAGAAACCGGAAAAAACTATGCTATGAATCAGATAAAGAAAAATCTTGCCGGGCTGCTTATCAACCACCTCTCGTTAAGTGTATAATAAGAGCAAAACAGCACAAGTAAAATGGAACAGTAAGGTTGTCCCGATAGAATAATCTTTTGAACATTTGATATTTGAATTTCGAATTTGTTTCGGATTTCGATATTCGTTTTTCGGATTTATGCTATGCCCGATTCACGAGCCACGAGCCACAATTCACGAAAATTGCCTTCCTGGCTGCGCAGGCCCTTACCCGCCGGCGAATCCTTCATTCATACCGAGCAGGTCCTAAGCTCTTTGAATCTGCCGACTATCTGCTTCATCGCCAACTGTCCCAATCGAGGCCAATGCTGGGCAAGTGGAACCGCAACGGTCCTAATACTCGGCGGCATCTGCACGCGAAACTGTAAATTCTGCTCCGTCCCCGCCGGCAAACCCGCCCCGCCGGACCCAACAGAGCCGGCTCGAATAGCCGAGATGGCAAAGAAATTGGCCCTGAAATATCTCGTAATCACAAGTGTTGACCGCGACGACCTGCCTGACGGCGGCGCAGGGCATTTCCGCGATTGTATCAACGAAGTAAGGCGTCAACGCCCCGAAATGAAATTTGAAATTCTAACGCCCGATTTCCATAACTGTCAAACAGACGCCCTGAAAATCCTGCACGAAACCCTGCCCTTCGTATTCGCCCACAATATCGAGACCGTCCCCTCTCTGTACCCTCTCGCCAGGGCCGGCGGCGACTATCAACGCTCTTTAGATTTGCTTCGATTGGCCAAAGAAACTTACGACAACGTCCCGACCAAGTCCTCAATTATGCTCGGATTAGGTGAAACCGACGCCGAGGTCGAACAAACCCTAAAAGACCTCCGCGGCGTCGCCTGTAACAGAATCACAATAGGCCAATATCTAAAGCCTTCAAAAAACTCTCTTGAAGTCGTCCAATACATACCCCCCGAAAAATTCGACTTCTGGAAACAAAAAGCCTTTCAACTCGGATTCTCCTGGGTCTGCTCTTCGCCATTTGCCCGCAGCTCATATCTCGCAGAACAGGAAAATACTCTGTAGCCCCACTTGAGCTCTACCATCATGTCTCTCTTATAGGACTCAACGGCACAACAACCAACTCTTTTGTCTTCGAAACATTTGTTTCTTATACTTTAATTAGCACATAGAAGTTAAAAAAAACTGTTCATGGGGACCTTTTTTCCATTGGGGGGAAAAATGAAACCCGCAAAAAAATCCGTTCATCTCAAGCGCCGGGGCGCCGTGCTCATCATATCGATGATATTCATACTTATTTTCTCCGCCCTTGCCGTCTCAATGGCAACTCTATCCGATGCCAACGTTCAACTTGCCTCGAATCAGCACAAGGTCAATTCAGCTTTATTGGCCGCTCAATCCGGACTCGATATCACCCGCTTCTGGCTGAGCCGGGTCTTAATCTCCGGAAAAACCAATCCTGCAGACAGATTCCAGCTTGTCATAGCATCCCTGAACAACGATTTGCAGGAAAACGGTATTTCCAATATCTCGACATACTCCGACGGCTCGTCCGTCATCATTCCGAGTGTCACTCTCGACAGCGAAGCACAGCAGAGCTTTTCCGCAAGGATAACACCTCTCGACGATACCTGCCGCGTGGATGTCACGGGGCAGTGCGGCTCTATAACGCGGACGATAAGGGTCATTTACCAATTCGACGAAACAGCCAATACCGTCTTCGACTTCGGCGTAGCAACGAAGGGGCCGTTATCTTTGTCCGGCAACATCGACCTCGAAGGCGTCAACGTATCCGTCGACGCCAGCGTCTATATCGAAAGCGAAAATTCCAACCTGGCTCTCTCCATTATAGGCAACTCGCAAATCGCCGGAGACGTCAAAATCGTCAATCCCATCGCCAGCGTGAGCTTGCAGGGCGGTCAAGCCGGTATCGGCGGCGAAACGGGCACCGATGCAATAGATAATCACGTCTCTTTCGGCGTCCCGCCAAGCAGTTTCCCGGAGCCCAGCCCGGGCGATTTCGCCGCTTATGCCACAAATATACTCGACCCCAACACCGACACTTCGGCAGACGCAACCTTCGAGAACTTAAAAATACCTGCCGGATTCAATCCCACTTTTTCCGGACACGTGACATTAAAAGGTATCGTCTTTATCGAACCGCCAAATGTTGTTACGTTTACCGGAACCACCGATATTACAGCCATAATCGTCGGTAATGGGAGCATCGAAGAAGAATCCGAAACAAACCAGCTCATCTTCCAGGGTACGGTAAACAGCAGCTCTGTCGACCAACTGCCTAACGAAGAGCAATTCGAAGAAATCAGAAGCCAGACCGGCACATTCGTAATGGCCCCCGGCTTCCGATTGTCGTTCGGGGGAGACTTCGAAACAATCAGCGGCGCAATAGCCGGCAGCGGTATCACATTCTTCGGAAACGCCGGCGGAACAATTCGTGGTTCGATAATCAACTACTCCGACGAAGAAATGGACTTATCAGGCAACAGCGACCTCTACTTCAACCGTTCCGGCCTAACTGAGTGCCCGGCAGGATTCGTCCCGGAACTCGTATTGCTGTACAATCCCGAATCGTATTCGGAGATCACACTGTAGCAGCAACCGCCTTGCATAACAACTTATGGCGTTTTAACTGGGATTTTGGTTGACCGCATGAACTACTTTCACCACGTCCGCCATCTCCGCGACGTCGTGCACGCGAACAATCGAAACACCCGCCGCAGCGCACAGCGCAACCGCAGCAGCCGTGCCGAACACCCTCTCTGACGGCTCCTCTTTGCCCGTAATCTTGCCGATAAAGCTCTTCCGGCTCGTCCCCACAAGCACTCGATAGCCGCTATCGACAAACTTATCGATATTTCGCAACAATAAAAGATTATGCTCCAAAGTCTTGCCGAATCCTATACCGGGGTCGATAAATATCTTTTCCTTCGCAATCCCCAACTCCTCCGCTGCTTTAGCCCTTCCGGCCAAAAACTCGAGCACCTCGCCGACAACATCCTCATACCTCGGCTCAACCTGCATCGTCCTCGGCATACCCTGTATATGCATCAGAACAACCGGCACATTCCGCTCCGCCGCCAATTCCCCCATCTGCTCATCGCTCAAGGCCGTGATATCGTTTATCATCCCCGCCCCGGCCTCCAGCGCAGCCAAAGCAACCTCGTAGTCTTTTGTATCGATACTAACCGGTGCTTCTGTCTTTTCGCAAAGCCCCTTTATCACCGGGACCACCCGCCTTATCTGCTCCTCAATCGAAATCCCCTTCGAGCCGGGCCGCGTCGATTCACCGCCCACGTCTATTATCGCCGCACCCTCGCTCGCCATTCGCACCCCGTGCTCAACAGCCCTTTCTGCCTCAAGAAACTGCCCGCCGTCGCTAAACGAATCCGGGGTAACGTTCAAAACTCCCATCACCACACATCCGCAGGAAAAATCCAGCCGTCCCCCCGCCCACTCAACTATTTTTTCATCATTGCTTTTCACCTTTTTCTTCCTTTCTCAACTTGACTGACTTTTAAGCTGTCATGCTGAGCGAAGCGAAGCATCTGGCCTTAGAATAGGGTTTTTGCCCTGTCGCAAGTGTGAGATTCTTCGCTGCGCTCAGACCTGTCCTCGAGCGAAGCGAAGGAATGACAACTTGCGTATACTTTTGTCAAAGCTATACTTATGTAAAAACCAGTCAAGTAGAAAAAATACGATTCACGAGATACTATTCACGAGCTTTCACTTCGATATTCTACAATCTCAGTTCTGAATTCTTTATCTCGCATCCTGTACCAGCAATGAATCCAATGTATCCTGAGGCTCACTGCCTAATACGGGCGCAATCCCGCGCTGCTTATCCTCCCCGTCCCAGTACGTATAGATATTATCGTCATCGATAGCGCAGTAAGAGCGGTTCTGAAAGTTCACATGGCCGTCCATATACAGTACGTTTTGTCCATCTCCCTGGTGAGCGATGGCGTTGCCGTACTTCTGCGCCTTTGTTGAAGCTGTGTAACTTGGGTCGAACCTGCTGAAGTCTCTGGCCTTTTCACCGGGCCGGGGCATCCACGGATTGCGGTCCGCCGCCACCGCCATACCCGGCTCGCTTGACGTCGTCAGTGCATATTTACTATACGGTAGGTGATACGAGTAGCTGCAGTGTTTTGAAGGCTCAGGTCCGAAGTCCCAGAGGTCAATAAGCTCTTTGTCACCGGCATTGTACTTAGACGGTTGAAACTCGGAGGCACCAACATCGCCCTTGCAAATAAACGACTTCGGAGTAACCTCGGCATACTTGACCAATAGATAGAGGCTCGATGAAATGCTTGCTGTGCCGCCGCTGCCGTCGCTCGCTACTCCGAAGGCTTCCGAACGATTATTGGCCTGCCAGTTAGGCGTGCGTCCCCACTTGGTCGTTTTCCCGCCTGCTCGCGGCAGTTCATCCTCGTAATCATTGGCGTATATCAGCATCGCGGTGCCGATGCCCTTTAAGTTCGACCAACAGACATTATGCAAGGCTATACTGCGCGTCCTGGCAAAAAACGGACGTATGATTACTATCAACAGGATTATGACCGCGGGAATCGCAGCCCCTGTTATGGCAAAACCTCTGCCGGTTAATTTCCCTCCGCTTTTATCTATCAGGACAAGGCTGATAATACCGAGAATCATCGCCGGTATCGCCGTAATCCCGAAAGTAAGAAGGCTTAAAATTCCAAGTACCAGCGCCGCGATAGCCAGCCGGCTTGTTTTGACGGCCACATTTCCGCCGGATGCTTTCCCTTGCGTTAATGTCGAGCTGCATGCCGAGCAAATTTGGGCGTCATCGGCGTTTTCTTTACCACATTTTGGACAGTACATTTGTTATCCTCTCATCTTCTGTTCAACTTTTGTTCATTTCCACCGCCGCCGCCTCTCCGGTAATCATAACATCCAGCCGCACCCTGACACAACCAAAAATCGCAATACGCAATACGCAACACGCAATACGAGCCACGGTTCGTGCATTTTCATCCCGCCGTAAACGGAGAGCCGGCGTTCTACGCGCTATATTCTGACAAGCTCTTTTGAGGTTCTGCCGGCAATACATTTACCGCGTCGCAGATTTTTAAGACCATTATTATAAAAATCACAATACTGATGCCTGCGTCAAAAGTAGTCACCGTCAAAAAAGTGCTGTAAGTTGTTGTATTTTTTGGAGTTAAATCATTTTTCGGGTTGACAAGCAAGCCGGGTCGTATAAAATATAACCTGTTATATATCAAAGACTTGGAGAAAT
>JAUWPZ010000024.1 GCA_030611315.1 Sedimentisphaerales bacterium | reverse complement strand
CCAAAGCACGGCTGTTTTGCACGGCCTGACCACCTGCCGGCAGTCTCAGAGGGGGATTTTGGAACCGCAGGATTGTTCTGTATACTTTATATTAGTAAGGCGCGGTGCAAATGCGCTGAAAAAGCGTACAAGGTCTTTTGGGGTTTTGGATGTGTTTGAAAATAGGTCCCATAATATATGTTATGTTTCATTCAAGGAGTGTAGTGCGCGCATAGTGCCTATTTGCGTGTTTCGTGATTTTTTGCATTATTTCCGTCCGGCTATGATGGGAACGGCAAATTTGCATTAATGGCCTTCTCGGCTGTTTCTGAAAGGTTGTCCCACATTACAGCCACCCTGTCTAACAATCCTAAGTTCTGTAGAACTACGGAGATGTTGACGGAAGCATCCGGTGATGCAAAGTTATTCTCCATACTGCGTTCAAGGTTGATTAGCGAAGAAGCAAACTTGACCTTGTTGCAATAAAGCAACGCCGTCTTATAGTGCAATTCGAGTGTATCCACATCAAGTGAATCCGGGCCCGGAAGATGCTCTAAAGCATCTTGTTGCTGGTCCGTTTCAAATAGACAAATCACAAGCTTGCTCTGGGCCCTTGTATAGGCCGGATTTACTTCCAAAGCGGCACGAAAACAATCAATGGCAATATTCAACCTTCCAACGCTCATCATCAAAACGCCGAGCCTGTAGTGTAAATCCGGATTTTGTGGATGGTCGATGATTTGCTCGCGATGCGCGGCAATTACAGCTTCTATGAGATTAGCAGGCTCTTTGTCGGACTCACTACTGAAAGGCGAGTTCCGTTTCAGCCCGGTTCTAAAACGCAAGGTGGCGGTCTCGGCAAACAAAATTGAGCTGTTTGGCTGAATTGCCGCCGCAAGCGAGAGTGTTCCCAGGGCGTCGATGAGATTACCGCCTAATTTTTGGGAAACCGCCAGCCCGATATAGGCACCAACGATTTTATCATTTATTTCGACGCCCTTGTTGAACTGCTGCGCAGCAAGACGCTCCTGGTCCAGTTGAAGATACTGCGTTCCCAGCTTTATGGTCGCCTCGAGGAAATCCGGCGAAATACGAATAGCTTCTTCATAACAGGCAACAGCCTCGTTCGCGGCGCCCAGCATACCAAGAACATTGGCACGCTTCATAATCAAATCGGCCCCGTCGCATTGCTCCTGCGATAAATCCTCAATCAGCTCAAGGGCTTCGTGAAGCTGACCATCCATAATAAGCTGGTCTATTTCATTGTCCTGGGTGTGGAAATTATCCGGATGTATCAGAATCGCGGTGTTAAATGTTTCAATGGCTTCTTCATATCTGTTGGTAGCAATATATAAATGCCCAAGCGTTACAAGTCCGGATATGTCGTCGGGATATTCATTTTTCAGCAGCTCATATTGCTGTATCGCTTTTTCCAGTTGGCGATTTTTGAAATAAATGGCGGCCAGTCGCTGGGCGGGCAACTGTAAATAGCTCTTGAACTTAAGACAATCCTGATAAAATTCCACGGCCTGAGACTCTTTGCCGAGGCGCTCGTAACAATGTCCGAGTGCATAAAGAGCCATTGTATTAGTCGGCTGGCGCAGATAAACCGAGTTTAACTCATCGATTGCCTCATTCAGACGGTTCTTATGCAGCCACAATGCCGCTGCTGCGATTCGACCGTATGTGCAGGAGGGATTCTCGAAGAGATACAGCCTAAGCTGCTCCTGGGCTGCATCGAACTTCAACTCGCCCATCAGCTCAACAACTCTCTTTAGCTGCTGATATTGCAGAGACTCGGCCTTGTCTTTTGGCAGCCTGACCGCATTGAGCCAATGCCATATCAAGTCGGCGGTATCGACCGTTATCGCCCTGCCGAGAATTTCCAATAACGCACTCATACACCCACCCCTCGCTCCGAGTTTATCATTCGATATATATGCGGTATTTGCCAATTACCGCATATATTCTATTTGCTCTTGTTCACAATAGACATATCGACAATAGACAAATGCCTGTTAACCGCGGCTTTTATGATTAGTTAATAAGATGTTCATTTTGCCCGGCGTATGTGGCGGTTGTGAGTGATGTGCGGGTTGTTAGGATTTGAAAGCCTGTTTATCGGGCCTGCTTGCTGACTATATACAAATATGCTTTTTCTCCGCTTCAGCCCCCCTGCCAGGCTCAATCTCTTACACATGGGTCTCGCCGCATTAGAAATGACCCGACGTGAACTACTCAGCAGCAGATTTGACAAAAGCAGCTGCCTCAGCCCCCTACTGCGATTTGGCCATTTGAGCCTGTTTTTCTATCTCGCTGAGATATGCCAATGTACGTTCGAGTTTGTCGGTTAGATGCTTCAACTTCAGCATAGTTTTAACGCGAGTTACAAGTTCGAGCTTGTTGACTGGCTTGCTGAGAAAATCGTCTGTGCCTGAATCAATGCCCCGTTCGATGTCGCCGAATTCATTAAGTGCCGTTACCATTATGATGGGAATATCACTGCTTTTAGGGTCGTTTTTAACTCTTTTACAAACCTCGAAGCCGCTCATTTTCGGCATCATAACATCCAGCAATATCAAATCTGGCGCATTCTTGGATATAATCTCCAACGCCTCCAGCCCATCGTGTGCAGGGACCGTCTCGCAGTCCATATCTTCAAGGTACGCCTGCAGGAGCTCGAGATTTTGCTGATTATCATCAACAACCAGCACTGTAGGCGTTTTCTCCGGCTCTTTTTGTGAATTTACCTGGTTCATAAAAAATGCTCCGGTTACTTTTTGCCACAGAGAGCACAGAGGTTTATAGTTTTAATTTTTTTGCCCTTCTCTGTGGTTCTTTCTTTTTACTTTTTCCTTTTTACTTTTCAAGAGCTTTCAAGACTGCTGTACAAAAGGCCGGTAAATCGTCCGGCATACGCGAAGTAATCAAGTTGCCGTCAACGACGCATTCGGCGTCAACATACTCGGCGCCGGCGTTTATGATATCGTCTTTTATCGCCATAAAGCTCGTCGCCTTTTTGCCCTTGTAAATCTCGGTACTGCAC
Source organism: Sedimentisphaerales bacterium (assembly GCA_030611315.1). GTDB lineage: Bacteria > Planctomycetota > Phycisphaerae > Sedimentisphaerales > Anaerobacaceae > JAUWPZ01. Next base: position 31,615 of record JAUWPZ010000024.1, on the reverse strand, counting down.
AACAGCCATCCGCCGTGACAAATGGCCGCTATTATCTTGCCCGCCTTTACCATGTCATTCGCAAACTTTATGACATCAACGCTTCTCCGCATAAAATCCGGTGCGAAGCCTCCCGGCACAACCATGCAATCATAGTCGCCGACGTCAGCCTGCCCTGCTGCTACCTCTGAGACGCAGGGGTAACCTTCTTTGGAATGATATTCCTTTTCCGCCTCGGCCGCAACTAAATTAACCTCCAATCCTGCTTCACGGAATCGATAGTAGGGAAACCATACCTCGAGCACTTGATACATCTCATCAACCATAATAGCTGCTTTTTTCGCTGTCATTTTCTACTACTCCTTATCAGTTTCTATAATTATCGATAAATCGGCATCTTTTTCGCCGGAGATTTATCTCTTATGGCCCCCCAGGCTCTTTTGCTTTAGCCGCCTGAACGCCCTGCTTGAGCCAGGCAAGGTTGAAAACATAATATTGTTTGCTGCTTATTAAGCGGATAAGGCCGTCAGGTGTCTGTGTAGCGGCCAGATACCCCTTGGGTTCGGCGTGGGTTTCGTCCATCACGAAGCGGCCGGTATTGCCGCCGCCGTCGAGTTCCCTGGCGGGACCTCCATCGGTAATCAGCCGCTTAATCGGCCAGGTTTTGCCTTCATCAAACGATAGCGCTGCAAACATACCGTACACTTGACGCTTGTTGCCGGCGGTATCTATGAGCATCATGCCCTTTTTACGGTCGGCAAAGCTCACGAACAGAATTGGTCCTTCCTGCAGCCGTCTGAGGATGAGTCGTTGTCCCCCGCCGATCGGTGGGAAGGGACTGGCCGAGTAGGTCCACGTCCTGCTCATATCTCTCGAAATGCTCATCGGCATTCGGCCATTAATATTGTTACCGCGTCCGAAGGCCATTAAACTGCCGTCTTTGAGCTGCACAACGCCGGCGTGAATTCCGGCAATCAAGTTTCCGGTCGCCCCTGGCTCAAAATTTGGCCTCGGCCCCTCTGCCGCCGGATTGGCCCATGTCACCCCGGCATCCCGGCTGATGTGGATGTTCGTACCTCCGCTGCCGCCGGTTACTCCGTCACAAGGTAGAATGATGAACCCTTCGCGCGTTCGAAAAACAGATTCGACGGGCATGTGGCGCAGGCCGTGTTCCGGATTGATAAGCCGCCCCTTCGACCACCTGGCCCCGCTGTCCGTCGATACCCGCATCACCGTAGCCAGACTGCCCCACGTGGCCCCAGCCGACAGCCCGTTGAAGTGATATATCGTCTTTTGGCCGTCGTACCAGAAAGCTGGAGCGTGGTCGTTTCGGTCGGGTGCACCCCAAAAAACCGAGGCCGGCTCCCAACGCTCCGAGCCGTATCTCAAACGACTGCCTAATATAGTCAGCTCCCGTCCGGGCTCGCTTCGGCAGGAATACCAGATGGCTAACAAATCACCATTGGCACAATCGACCAGCGCCGGGTCATGGTTGTGCTTGGAGTACATCGGCCCGTTGGAGCCTGGGGGAATTTTGACATATTCGCGCGGACCTTTGAAATACGCTTTTTTTGGGTCGGGGCTTTTGGTCAAGTCGGCGGGAATTTGCTGCTTGACGTTCTGCCGGTTCAATGGGGCTGTTGAGACGGCAAGCGGTCTGGTCTTGGGCATCTGGCCGAGGACGACGCGAAAACCGATAAGCCAGCTCTTGTCTTCAGGTAGTGTCCCGAGCCGGTTGGCACAGCGAAGGTAGCGCAGCTCTGTGCCGTGGCTGCCTCCGCGAGTAACTTTGAAATCACCGTCTGCACGCCCCACCGGGTCGCCCTGCTCGCCCTGCTCATACGAACCATACCAATCGTAACACCATTCCTCCACGTTGCCGTGCATATCGAAAAGACCCCATGAATTCGGCCGCGTTTGCCCTACTGTTAGCGGTACCACCTCGGCATCTTTGCGGCTGCGCGCAGAATCGGGGAACCAGCTCATCCGAACGTTCTTGTGAAACTCCTTCGGCAGAGTTTGGCCCGTGTGGTATGCGGTGGTCGTGCCCGCACGGCAGGCATATTCCCACTCGGCCTCGGTCGGCAGACGATAAGGCTTGTTCTCCTTTTTGGAGAGCCATTCGCAGAACCCGGCCGCATCATACCACCTAACAAAAACGACAGCATCATTGTCACCTTCGGAGAAGCCGAGTTTCCCACGGAGCTTACGGTGTTCGGAGTCGAATTGCTCGTACTGTGCATTGCTTACCTCCGTTACAGCCATGCAAAAAGGCGTGGTGATGTTGACCTTGTGCACGGGCCGCTCATCCCAGTCGCCGTCTTCTTCCTGTCCCATCAAAAAGGAGCCCGGCTCGATGCGAACGAAATCCATACCGATAGAATTAACAAATCTCTCGGGCAATCGCCCGGAAGGCAAACCTTCTGGTAACGTTGAACGGCTCAGCAGCATCAGCAAGCAGATTGCAAGTATGGCCGGCCCTGTTCTTTTCATTTTTGATGCTCCTTCTCTATGTAACTTGATGACTGTGATTTTCGATAAATTGCCGGACTTCCGGCCTGATATAGAGCCTCTCGATATCAACCAGCCTCGAAACGGCCTCGGCACACAACACAGCCGTCTCGCCTGATGGAGCCTCTGTGTCCACAAAAAATATCGACTCACCTTTTACAGTGCAAAGTCCCCCGCCGCTTCCGCCGAGCGGCTCATTGCGAATTGCAACGTCGTTTGCTTCCAACAACGCTAATAGTTCTTCCAAAATTCTCTGCTCGTTCACCCCGTTGGAAACCTTCCTTTTTTTGTATTGTTTTGCCCTATTTGTATCACCCCGTTTTTCATTAAGTCTCTAACTATCGTTCATTTCTCGTAACCGCGCATGCCGTATGCCGCTGTCTCACAACTGCTAATGACATCACTCAAGAAAAAACACCTCAAAAGTCGATATAAATACTTACGAGCCGGCGGTTTTGCGGCAAAAAACCGGCAACTATGAAACGGATTTTATAGCAGGAGCTGACAATTGGCAAGTATTACAGGAAATCGACTTTCTTTGCACAGACGTCTGCAATTTCTGCAGGAGCACAATAACAGCCTTAAATCCCGGATTTCGCAGCTTCAGCACCTTGCGAACATCGGAACCATAAGCTATATGATAGCTCACGAAATCAATAATCTGCTCACGCCTCTGAGCAGCTATGCAGCTCTTGCCCTGAACAATCCCGACGATAAAGACCTCATCGAGAAGGCGCTCCAAAAAACCGTCAAAAATAGTGCCCGTGCCGCTAAAATTATGGAAAGTATGCTCTCCCTGGCAAATGGTGAAGAACAGGAAATGAAGGAAACACAACTAAATACTTTAGTTAAGGAGATTTTCACCTGTCTTTGCCGGGATTTTAAAAAGGACGGCATTGTCGTTCAGACCGATATACCCGAAGATTTATGTCTCTGGTGTGTCCCGGTTCAGATTCAACAGGTTATAATGAATTTGATTCTTAATGCGCGGGACGCAATGCTTCGGCGCGGCGGCGTTCTGACCATCAAGGCCACTGAGATAACCGATGCGGTTCAGATAGAAGTCGCCGACACGGGCGATGGAATCGAACCGGCCCATTTAACAAGTATCTTCGATTCCTTTTTCACCACAAAAACAAACAACAGTTCAATATCAAAACACACAGGCTGCGGACTTGGTCTTGCCTTTTGTAAAAAAATTATAGATGCACACCACGGGCTGATTTCAGTTGAATCCGAACCCAACAAGGGAAGCGCATTCAAAATAACCTTGCCCAAGCCGCAACCGGGTAGCATCTGATGACGCCTGAGAATTACCAAGATATCGGCCAAATTATCGGGTCCGCGGACACACTTAACTGCATTTGGAAACCGGCCTTGATGATATTGCTGCTTGCCGGTTCCGCCTTTTTTTCAGGTGCCGAAACTGCCTTTTTTAACCTCTCTCGCAGACAGACAAAGCTGCTCAAAGAATCCACAAGCAAACTGCACAACCTTGCGGCAAGCCTGTTGAACAGGCCCGGACAATTGCTTGGCTGCCTGTTGTTCGGAAATATAACCGTCAACGTTCTCTTCTATGCCGTCGCCAGCGTCTTTGTCAGCGAGCAAGCCACACTGACCGCCGCTGCAATCAGCGCATTGGTTACATTTTCTGCACTGGTGCTCCTGGGCGAAATACTACCGAAATCCATGGCCTATGCAAACTCGAGGTCTCTGAGTATTATCGTGGCCCTGCCGGCTTTTTTGTGCCTTCATATATTCTCCCCTCTACATTTCGTCTTCAAATTCTTCATATTGGAACCGGTTCTGAGGGTATTTTTGGGCCCGAAAAGACTGCCCGAGGCAATAACCGTAGGCGAATTCAAATCCTTGATTGAGACAAGCCGAAAACAGGGATTAATTTCATCCGACGAGAATAAACTTCTAACGGAGGTTATCGAGCTTGGTTTTCTCAAAGTCCGGCACGTTATGAGGCCGCGGGTCGATATGATTGCGTGTGCCGTTACGGATTCTACGCAAACGGCTCGCCGGATGATGCAAAATAATCACCTCACAAAGCTGCCCGTTTATGCCGGAACAATCGATAATATAGTTGGCCTGGTACACCTTCGAAGAATTCTGCTTGAAGATGTCCTTTCTCTTGACAAGATTGTTCAACGAGTCCATTTTGTTCCGGAACAAAAAACCGTGGAATCTCTGCTTGAATTTTTCCGCAAATCCAAAACAGACACGGCAATAGTCGTGGACGAATATGGCGGTATCGCCGGTTCTGTTCGCCTGGAGGATATTGCTGAGGAATTGTTCGGCCGGATTGAGCTTACAAATGGGATTGAGCCTATCGAGCAGATAGGCCCCTTCAAATACCGGCTGGCGGGAAATCTGGCTATTCACGACTGGGTAGATGCATTTGGCGTCAATCTGGCCGAGACCCGTCTATCGACAGTCGGCGGATTGGTCACCGCCCTTCTCGGCAGGATACCACAAAGCGGCGATGTGGCACATTTGAAGAACCTAAAGTTTACCGTCGAGAAAGTGCAAAAACGCCGAATCGAAACGTTAATACTAACCCTTGAATCGCTCCAAAACGATGCCCAATAGTTTATTCATATTAACATTATTATTCTTCATCGCTCTTGCCGGTTTATTCGCCGGTGCCGAGACCGGTCTATACCAGCTTAGCCGGGTCCGCCTGCGGCTTGGCATTGAAAAAAAGCGGCTATCATTCGTCATCCTCGGCAAGTGCCTGGATGACAGTAGAGGACTGCTCCTTTCGACGCTGATAGGCAACAACCTTGCCCACTATCTTGCTACAAGTATTGTCACTTACTTGTTCTTAAGCACCGTGGAAGCAGAACATACTGCTGAAGTATTAGCAACGGTTTTCACGGCGCCGGTGCTGTTTGTCTTCTCGGAGTTAATCCCCAAGAATATCTTTTTCTATCGTGCGGATTTACTTATGCCCTATCTTGCGCCATTCCTGTTCGCGTTCGGCAAACTCCTGAAATGGTGCGGCGCACTGCCACTGCTCAAATTCATATCGGGACTCTCTGCCCGGCTGGCGGGTTTGCATACTTCGCCGAAGACGGTAATGACATCCGTGCAAAGGCATCAGGTCGAAGCGCTCCTGCGCGATACACAGGAAGAAGGCATTCTCAGTTCAGTTCAAACTGATATCGTAAACCGGATTGCTGGTATTCCAGGTACTACCATAAGGTCCGTGATGATTCCTATGAGCAGCGTCCGGACGGCTGATATAAATTCCGACAATTCGGCCCTGCTTAACATACTGAAAAAGTGTGCTTTTACTCGCCTGCCGGTCGCGGACTCTCGGCCTGAGAATATCGTCGGCTTCGTAAATATCTACGAGGCTTTAAGCTCATCGAAACAGTTTACCGGCCTGCATAATTTCATAAAGCCCATCCGAAAGCTTCACGCAAAAACTACCGTCATCGAAGCTATAAATATTATGCAGGACGGAAATCACAAAATCGTTTTAGTTACAACGAGAGCTGGTCGAACCGGCCGGGAAAAGCCCATCGGAATCGTAACAATGAAGGATTTGGTTGAGGAGCTTCTCGGCGAGCTGGTTGAATGGTAAGATAGCACAATTTGTCATTCCCGCGAAACTTGTGCCCGCGAAAGCGGGTAGCGGGAATCCAAATATACAAAAACTTCTGTTAATCCGTCTAATTTTTTTGTGTCTTTTGTGCCTTTTTGCAGCTAACCTTATCGGTCGGTATAAGTAAAAACAAATGTCAGCGAAAATCATTAACATCGCCGTTCTTTTAATACTCGTAGTCCTTGCGCTTGGGCTCTTTGCCAATAGTATGGCCAAGCCCCTCGGCCGCGATGAGCAAATGTACTGCACAGCAGGTGCCCTGCTGGCCCAGGGCAGGATGATTTACAGGGATTTTTCATACGCGGCCCAAATGCCCTATCACCCGTTGCTCTATGCAACTGCGTTCAGGATACTGAACACGACTCGCTATTTGCTTGTAGGAAGAATTATCTCAAGCCTGTGTGATATCCTCGTGATGCTGTGCATCGTGGGCATATATCGGCACATCTTCAAATCTTTTGCGGTTTCCGCAGCGCTTTTGGGCCTGGCGGGCGCCGTTCTATACGTATTTAATCCACTTGCCGATTATGCCAACGGCTACGCCTGGAACCACGATGTGGTGATATTATGCGTAGTAGCGTCTTTTTGGCTGTTCATATCCACCGATTTTCAGAAGACAAAATACCTGCGAATCGCCGCTATCGGCGCCCTGCTGACCTTGGCAACCTGTATGCGTATAACCACAGTGCTGGTTGAGCTGTTGTTTTTCGTTTGTTTACTGCTCCGGCCCGCCGGGTCGCTCAAGCAAAGACTCAAAACCGCCCTGCCCTTTTTGGTTGCAGCGGCCTGCGTATTGATTTGGCCTCTTTGGGTGATAGCTCACGCCCCGCGGGCTTTCTTTCTTAACCTGGTCACGATACCGACGCTCTACGGCCAATGGCTGCACGAAATAGGTATGGTTCATAATAAATTCGGCCTTACATATAGCTGCCTGACAACACCCGGCTATTTTGCACTTATCGTGCTGACGATTTACCTCTGCGCTGTTGTGCTGGCCCTGCGTATAAAATTGACTGTATCACACAAGAAAAAACAGTTTCGTGACCCATCGCACGTGCCGCGGGTCACGGGCGACGGATTGCTTGCCGCCCTGCTGCCGCTGTTCTTTTTCATAATCGCACTGATTCCGCCGACAATGTGGAGACAATACCTTGCGATGCCGGTCCCTTTCCTCGTAATCGGCTGTGCCTATCCCTTGCTGTACTTAAAAAGACTCACCGGCAAAACAGGCCCTAAAAAAAACCGCAACACAACCTCTCTTTTGGCTGTCGCTCTGGTAATTTTCTCCGCATTCACGGCCATCGTCTCATATCCGGTTGTATTGAAAAGGATTCTGGTACTTACCATTCCCGAAAGCTGGGAGCCGGTTAGGTTCCACAAGACCTCAGAAGATATCGCCGAACAACTAAATACTAAACACTCAAAACTCAAAACTCAAAACTCAAAATTAATACTCACCCTGGCCCCCCTACTCGCCCTTGAAGGCGGCTGCGATATTTATACCGAACTATCCGCCGGCTCAATTATCTACCGAATTGCCGACCTCCTCCAGCCCGATGACCGCCGAATAACACATACCGCAGGCCCCCAGACAATTGCCTCAATCCTTGAAAAGAACCCGCCTTCAGCCGTAATACTCGGCCTCGAACGCGGAAAATTAGCGACCCTCGAAGACCCCCTTCAAGCAATCGTAAAGCCCGACTGGCAAAGAAAAAGTTATGACAACGGCCTCATAGTGTACTTCAGACCCTGATATAGTGCTCACGATTGAAATTTCCCCCGCCGCGGCGAATTCTACATTCCTTGCCTGCCCCGTTTTTATCGGGGTTCGATATTCGATATTCATCTTCCCCTTCTGTCCTCCGCCTAACTCAACAACTCAACACTAAAAACTCAAAACTGAATCACCTTTTGACTTTTGAATTTTTTTCTCTGCGGACTCGGCGGCCTCCGCGGTTAATGAGAAATTAGGTTAAGTAAAAAAGAGGAAACAGCTTGTATCGGTAATGGAAACTCTGGAGAAAATCCGCAGCGATTTAACGGGGAAAAGAACGAGGAAAAATTCCTCAACTAATGGTCTGGTAAATTAGATGGTAATCGGAGGAATTTGAATTTTTGTTATTTTGGAGCGAATGGCCAAAAGGTCTTTCCTGCTAATAGTCTTGCCTGTATCACGCCTTTTATAATACAGCTTTCCATTGCTAAGGTCGAGCTTTAATCTGGATTCGAGATTGTGTGCATGAGGATTTGAAGGAAATGGATCGTCATCATTTTTGTGAATCCGCCAGATTTGACCGTCTTTTTTGATGGTAATCTCATCAAGACGGCGAAGACATCCAGAAGGTATCGGAGAATGGTCTAACTCGATTTCATCAACAATTTCGTCCATGATATTTTTATTTCGTTCAAAGTTCTAACTATCTTCACCAAGGATAAATTTTCCTACTACCCGATCATTATCGTCAACAACCGTTATTTCCCAGTCTTTTAATTCCTCAAGAATAATATCTCCGTAGAGGTGCTTTAGCAGGTCCATAAGGTCATTGTATTTTATTTGTGCTTTTTTAGTTTCCATTTCATCTTTCTTTTAAATGCCAACTGTATTTTAGGTTGATCTTGATTGCAGAATCTTTTGTGCTTCTGGACTATGTGTTGGTATTAAGGAGGTTTTCTCTGCCCCACATATAGGACAAACCGAACGTTTGCTTACAAGCCTCCAAATCGTATAAATGATGCCAACAGGAAAAAATATCAACCAAAGGCCAAGTTCAATCCAAAAACTTCCTTTGCATTTCTTTTTTGGAAAACTCGTAGCGCCACAATTTTTACAAAGCATTTCCTTTTTCACATTTTCCCCTTCCTGTATGACCGAGAATCAAAGCCCTTTAATGAAATTTCTTAAAGTAAACTCTCTTTAGAAAATGTTCAAATCTTCAATAATAACTATACCATTATCGTCAAGCTGATGAGCACTTACCTTAATTTGCACAAGCCCATCCTTACAATTATAAAGAAAATAGTAAGAATCGGGTGAAAGCCGCGAGCTTAAAAATTGTGTCCTATCTGGTTTCCCAAAGACTTTGTAGAAGGTTTCTACGGAGGAAAACTCAGGCTTCTCTGGCCATAACCACATGACTTCTCGCCAGCTATCAACTAATTTTTTAACTTGCTGAGCCGACTTATCTCTTAAGGTCCCGTTGCTATTTTGGATGAGTTCTTTTATCTTTGTTTCAAATTCAATCCGTTCACGTTCCGCCTGCTCACGTTCTAATCGCTCCCGTTCTTCTTCTTCCCTTTCTTGTTGAATTTGTCGTTCATAAGCAGCAGCCCGCCTTTGTCTATATTCAGCCATTCGAACTTCCGCTTCTTTCTTTTGCCGTGCCTTGTTCTCTGCTTCGTCTGCAATTGAAGCACTTGTTGCTAAAGCTATTCCTGTGTATGGCAAAACGGCGCAAGAACTCACGAAGCTTGTTAATGATAAAAGTGTTAATAAGAAGATAAACTTTTTCATTGCTTTGGCCCTTGCAGAAACACTAAACTTTCATTTTAATCTGAAGCGTAAAATCTGCGAACAAATTGACACAAATTCTCCAAATTAGTGCTGTTTTTTCCTGCCACTTTTCTTCATAAAGTCAGCAAAATCTTTTAAATCCACTCCGAGCCAATCGTGTGAACCTCTTGACTTCCATAATATACCACTTGGCTTTATGCGAATCTTTCCGATAACCCGACTTTCTTCATTTATTATTTCGAAATCGTAAAATTTTTGTGGTCTGAAATTATTCCTTGCCATCCTTATCCCTTTCATATTTTAATTTTTCATAGAGCCACCATCTCCGCATAGCTCGGTTGGCCTTCGCCAGCCTTGTTTACGGCGATGATGCGGTATTCAAGCTCTTGTCCCTTCGCCTGTTCGACTAATTGTGGCTATTTTACTTAACATGCCTGAAATAATCAACTTATATCATTTTCTTAAATCGTTATGAGACTTTTGCTAATTTACTTTGCGACAGGCAAAGCTTCATCTGCGACATATCACGCTTAATATGCTACAACTCACGCTGCTCTTACGCGGATTCCCTGCCTTGTTTGGTGCTTTGGGTCCCTCCAAAAACCAATCTTAATTGTACAACCTTCTCTGTTGCCAGGTCAAGGAATATCAGTGTAATCTATTGCCAAAACCTCCAAAATCCCCAAAATCCCCTGAAATCGCCGTGTAAATCTGTTTACCCCGTTAGAAACATATCTTCTGTTTCTAATGGGGTGCCCCTCCTTAGGTACTTGTGCCAACACTCAAATCGAAAATCGGCAATCGAAAATGTCTTCCCTTTTCCCTTCTTCATTCTTCATTCGACATTCTAAATTCTCTCCGCCCTTCCCCCCTCTGTGCCTTTGCTCCTTTGTCCCTCTGCTCCTTCGTGGCATTTCGTGGCTAATTTCTCTTTTTCTCCGCATTCTCCGCGTCCTCCGCGGTTCAATTCTTTTGCCTTTTCCCTTTTGCCTTTTACCTTATTCTTCCTTCGTGCCTTCGAGACTTTGCGGCAAAATTCTTTTGAATTATTTCATCTTTTCTCCGTGTTCTCTGCGCCCTCTGTGGCTAATCAGAAACTACCTATTTCCCCTACCCTAACATTATGTTAAGATTCAAAACACGTCAATTTTAGGTCATTTTATTGCAATTCTTGTTCATTTATGACAAAAAAGTGCGAACTTTTGTCAATTTATGTTCATTTTTTACACCTTTTTTCTTGCCCCTTTTACCCCAATTCGCCAACTTAACCCACCCGCCCCCGTTTTTAGCTCATAAACGAGCATCGACCCAAAAAAATCAAAAAAAATCCTGAAAACCCCCAATTTTCCCCAAAATTCATTTTTTCAAATTTTCATTGCTGTTAATTTGCGCAATTTACAGTACCGCTATTTTCACTTTTATTTGGAAATGCTAAAGGTGATTTTCTAATCAAAAATCGCTTTTGCTATATTGTTGATTGCCGTAGTGGTTAGGCCGTTGGTGTTATTGGCTAAGATGGAAAATATGTAATCACCCTTTGCGGTGCTGCACACTCCCGATAGCGACTTGACGCCTGAAATATAACCGGTTTTGCCGAAGACCTTGCCCTTGTACTTTTGGTCCTTAAAACTATCGTCAATCGTTCCATCCACTCCCCCTACCGCCAGCGATTTCTTGTACATCTCCCAATTCTCACTTTTATAAACACTTAACAGCACTCTCGTTATGGCCCATGCGCTCAGCTCGTTCTGCCTGCTAAGGCCGCTGCCGTCGTCGATGTAGAATTGGCTCTTGTCGATACCGATACCTGACAGATAATCACCAACCAATTCTTGCCCCCTCTCCCAACTGCCGCCCTTCCCGTCCGGATTACTATTGGCGGCAATGGTTTTAAGCAGTACTTCGGCCACTAATCCGAGACTGTTTTTGTTACACCGCGCCAAACAATCAGCTATCGCCGTTTTGTACTCCTTTAACAGCTTGAAGTCTTTGTAATCGCCCGAGGCTTTTTCGATGAGTTCGCCCCTCGCCTTGATTCCCGACTTGGACAAATTCTCCGTTAACAAAAATCCGAAGAACACGGCAGGTCTTTCAATCGCAACATAGAACGGCCCCACTTTATCTTTACATGTGCCATGAACGGTTAAGTTATTGGGCTTTTTATTTCGATAAGTCCCGACAATGCTCTTGCCCTGTGATATCGGCTTGACCTGGTTCACGAGCTTTATGAAATTTGTTCGCGGCACGAATGAAACATATATTTTGCCGCGTACATTCGTCACGGTCATATCTATACAATTGTCATTGTAGTTCAGGCCGCTCACTTCACACGCGAACCACTTGTTCAAATCCTTGGCGGGCCAATGTGGATGGACGCGCTCATTGTCAAATATGCTGCTGTCCACAACAATGTTTTGAACGGCCCTTGTCCCTTTTCGCTTCAATAACACCGCTATATCGTCGAATATCCAGTCCCTTTCCCGTCCGTGCATGGCGTCGGTTTTCTCATCGCCGAGCAGCGGGTCGCCGCCCCCTATCACTACCAGCGTATCACCACAAAGGCCGACTTTTGTTTTGAACTCGTAATCAGGCCCCAGATATTCCAATGCCGCCGCGGTGGTGATTATTTTCATATTCGAAGCCGGTATCATCAGCTCTCTCGAATTATGCCCGTAAACCGCCCTTCCGCTATCGGCCTTTACGATATGAACGGAATAATTCACGTTCTTTTGCGAGCTGATGATATAGTCAATACGCTTTGACAAATCCGCCTTTGCAAAACTGCTAAGGCAGATACTCAAAACGACCGCAATCAATAATATCTTTACTCGAACCTTCATCGTGATGCTCATTGTTACACAAAAAACGACGTTTCTCAATAATTTTCCTATAGGATTTTTGATACAGCCGGCTTTAGAGCTTATAACAAAACTACCTCTGGACTCCTGTCATTCCCGCGAAAGCGGGAATCCAGATGTTTTATTTAAATCATTTTCCGTTTTGTTATAGACTCTTAATTTCACGAATTAACGCAGATTTATAGTTGTGTTCTCTGTCCTCTGCCTTCTGGTTTGACAGATAACGCTTTTTTGCGTGTATCTGCTTTATACGAAAACGTGCGGTTCTCCGCTATATCTTCCGCCGTCGGGCGGCTTGCGTTTGCCATCTGGTCCCTAAGGGACAAGCAAACATGGGCGCATTTTAACATATTTTCAGACAAAAGTGAAGAAAAAAAGATAGAAGGCGGTTTTGAGTGTTGAGTGTTGAATTTTGAGTTAGGCGGAAGGTAGAAATGAAGAGAATTAGGGAATTAGTGACGAAAAGACAGAAAAAGCTGAATCGCGGAGAACGCCCCATTAGAAAACAGAAGATATGTTTTTAGCGGGGTAAATGGATACCCACTTCGTAGGCACAAGTTTGTGTGTGAATTGGTTAATGCGTAAAAAGATTAAACGCGGAGAATTTAGTGAATTAGAGATTTGGGCCACATAGCCTGGGGCACCGACAACGTCGGTCGAAATTTATCTCAGGCGGAGCAGCAATTCAAGGCCCTCAACGCAGTCGGAGCCCAGGTGTGCCCTGATAAACATACACGCGCCCATCATGCTCAATCCTTATAGGAACCGTTAGAAGCAGGAGTGCAACAATAGCTGCAACTATAGCTGTTTTTACTGTAAACCACACAAGTTCAACCACTTTATCTTCCACGCTTTCTTTGATTTTGTTTAGTATACTCTGCATTTCTTTCCACCTTTCTTCATTCACCGTCTTTAGGGTGACCGAATTTCCGCCAAAACTTACAAAACTCACATTTTTCTTCCATCTCACTTTCCTTTCAACTCTTCATTCTTTGCCTGATGACGTTACAGGTTCGTTGAGTATAATTGCAATGACGCACTTGATTTATCGGCAATTAAATTACATGGCTTTTATTGCATTTTATGTAATTATCGGACGCAGAAAATGCCGATGTAAATGTATGGCTTCTGTGGCTTTGAGGAAATGGATGAGGGACAAAGTAAATCCTGTGCATTTGAGGTTGTTTTGTTTGGCGGTACGGTAGAAAAATGTCAGATCCAACAAAACAAGAAATTCAAGAAATTGCATTGATGGATGAAGTTGATGTCGCGATATCCTTTATTGATGTGGGGTTGACTTCTCTAAAGAGATTAGCAATTGATGACTTTGCTCATCTACCGATTGTGCTTCTGTCGAATGGGTTTGAGAGATTGCTCAAAATGATAATTTGTTTAGACTACCGGGAACAAAACGGGGAATTCCCAAATGCTTCAGGTTTTAGAAAGAAGATAAAAACTCATAACGTCGAAAAATTCCTTCAGCGAGTAGTTGATATCTCTAATAGATGGAAATATGAGAAAGAAACTGCCGAAACAAAGAAGGATATGGATTTCTTGGAAAATGACGCTGAACTTCAGAGTATAGTAAAGCTTTTGACCGAGTATGGTATCAGCTCCCGATATTACAATATCAATATTATAATTGGTGAAAAGAATTCTTACGGTAAGCCTTCAAAACTTCTTGAATGCTATTACTGGGACTTTGAAGAAAAGTTGCCCCGGAAGAAGAACGTCACAACTGGCAATATACCCTCTTTCCGTGAACATATCACAAGGCTCTTGCAGCAGTTTAGGAGGGCATTATGCCGCATGTTCATTTGGGGGAAACTTGGTAAAACTGGCAAGGAAATAGGAGAATCAAACATTCTTGTGGGTATCATTAACCTACGTGATGAAGACCTTGGGCAAGTAAAACCTTGATTCTGTGAGGAGTAGCATAAAATCAGTGTTTAACCCGTGAGATTCCGGCTTTGCCTATCTCATGGGCTGAATCGTGTTGTATATTATTATGTTGGACCATGCATGAAAGGAGAAACGCAGAATATGTGTGAGGCAGAAAAAGCAAAAACCGAGACGCTCCACGCACTACTGACATATCACCATGACGCGATGGAGGCTCGGCGCTCTATTGGTTTCAAAGCATTTCTTTCTCTGATTGCTCTTGACCTAATCTTATTGAAGGGCGCGGTGGATTTCAGACAATCAGTTAACGATCTTACAAGTCTGAAAGCAGTTGTTGTTGTCGGATACTGGATTCTCTGTTTTCTTTATTTCGCCTTCATGTACCAAATTGAGAAAAATAATCGGTTCAATAGAATCAAGTACGTTCAATTAGAGAAACTGATGTGGTCAGAAGTCGGATTAACTCCAGGAGGCCCACCGCCATCATCTTCAACCGAGAGCATTCGGCGAACGCTTGTTCTTTCGTGGGCAGGCACTTGGCCTGTTATCACAATCGCGCTCTTCTCTCTAGGATGTACATTGGTGGTATTGCAGTTGAAGAACTAAGTCGGCCCAACAAGCCGGCTGGAGGGGACGCTTGACAACGAGCCTTAGCTCCTCGTTATTCTTTGAATTGGCTTGGTCTTTCCTGCCACTGCCGTAACTAATACTATGTAGATTTTCTTTATAATCAGGTTCGCCTTTCAACCTTGATTGAGAGATACGGCGGATTACAAAAAACTATCCGGTTGTTTGCAGCCTTGACCTCTGTATAAGGTAAGCTAGGCCGTAGATTGCCAGCCCGACGGGGTACATATAATATCGAAGATTATAATCGAGGCCGAACAGCTTCGTTAGAACAGCGGGATAGAACAATATCAGTGATGCAGTCAGAAACAGGGGAATCTCGTACCATTTATTTTTCGTTATACACCATCCCTGGACCGCGCTTGTAAAGGCAAGCGCCCCGAATATCGCCATTATAAAAATGCCAAGTGCCTGTGTGAAACTGCCGACTCCAATAAGGACAAGCTCTGCGTTAAATACGAACATAAAGGGAATAACGGCGGTCCGCAAGTCGTATATGAATCCCTGTATTCCCGTTGATATGGGGTCCGATTTTGCAATGGCGGCGGCGGCGTAGGCGGCCAAACCGACGGGCGGCGTATCATCCGCAAGAATGCCGAAATAGAAACAGAATAAATGGGCGGCTATCGGAGGGACAGGACTTATTCCGCTCAGCGAGCTTAGCTTTATGATGACGGGGACCGTTATTGACGCCATAACGATATAGGTTGCCGTCGTCGGCAGTCCCATTCCAAGTATCAGGCTTGCCACCGCCGTTATTAACAGCAGAAGGAATATATTGCCGGCTGAAAGCATCTCCACAATCTGAACAACCATACTGCCGATACCCATCGCAACAATTCCGACAACAATACCCGCCGCAGCAGTAGCCAGTGCGACAGAAAGCATGTTTCTCGACCCGGCAATCAAGCCTTCGCCGATGGTCCTGGCGCCTTGAGTTACCGCTTTGGAAAAAGAGGTCCCCCTCCTTGCCGCCTTGATAATTTCCCGCGCAAAAGCGATTGCCATCAGGACAACTATCGCATTGAAGGCCGCCAGCTTCGGCGTGTGTCGCATAATCACTAATTCGTATATCAAAACAACCAGCGGGACAAGGTAATAGAAACCATTTTTCAGAACGCCCAGGAACCTGGGAATATCCGACCTCGGCAATCCTTTCATTCCAAGCTTCGAGGCCTCAAGATGTGCGATATAAAACAGCGCAAAATAGGACACGAAAGCGGGAATGGCAGCGGCCTTTATTACTGTGATATAGGAGATACCGAGATATTCGGCAATAATAAATGCCGCAGCGCCCATTATCGGCGGCATCAACTGGCCGTTCGTGCTCGCCGCAACCTCGGTCGCCGCCGCAATCTTCGCAGGATACCCGACCTTTTTCATTAAGGGAATCGTGAACGTCCCCGTTGTAACAACGTTGGCGATACTCGAGCCTGAGACAAGCCCGGTCAGGCCGCTCGAGACGATAGCGGCCTTGGCGGCGCCGCCCTTGTATCGCCCAAGCATAGAGATTGCAAGGTTGTTGAAAAAATGCCCCGCACCGACTTTGTCAAGCATCGACCCCAACAGCACAAACAGAAAAACCGTGTTGGCCGAGACATCAAGAGGAATACCGTAAATCCCTTCCGTAGAAAGAGCTATCTGGCTGAGGTACTTTCGCAGTGATACCTCTCGAAGGGCAAAGAGAGGCGGCATATAAGGACCGAAGAAGGCATAGAGGGTAAACAAAATGACGATGATGCCAAGGGCGGGTCCAATGGCACGCCTCGTGGCCTCCAGCAGAAGAATGATTAATATTATACTTATGGCAATATCCCGCCCGTTCGGAATACCAGCCCGCTCTGATATACCCAGCCAGTCCAGGACGATATACAACGCAGAAGCAGAAGCACATACGGCGAGAATATAGTCGATAATCGGGATATGGCCTTTCGCTTTTAGAAATCCGGCTTTGCGCTTGCGTTTGGCAATAGGAATTGTCAGGAACACCAGCGCCGCGGCAAAAGCCAGGTGAATCGCCCTTACCGTTATACTGTCTAATATTATAAAACGCGGCAATGCAAGCTGAAACAGGGCCCAGGCTACTGAAAGAAAGGCAATGACGGCCCTGTCAACTTTTCTTTCGCTCCTTATATGTCCCGTCTCTTTCGCGAGAATATCCAGTCCTGCTTCTGAGTCCTTCCATTTAGCCATGTAGCGGATGTTTCAATAAATGTATGAGTTATACCCTTCAGGGTAGTAAATTCCCGCGAGTAAGATTGTAACTTATTGTTCTAAAGCCGTTTACCCGCGAACAAACAGGAAATTTCGACTGAGAGTACTATAAAGGCTCTTTATACTCTAATCAATTATGAGTTTCGTATCTATATACTTATCAAGACCTTCTTGTTTGTAGTATTTCAAAGCGCCTTTGTGAACCGGAGCCGAAAGACCTTCAAGCATGCTCTCTTTTGTCAGCACCTGGTAAGCCGGATGGAGTAATTTGAAGTCTTCAATGTTTTCAAACACCTCTTTTGTTATGGCATAGACAATATTCTCATCGACCTGCTTTGATGTAACAAAGGTCGTCTTTACGCCGATTGTTTGAATATCTTCGGTATTTAATGCGCTGGGATAAAACGAACAGGGTATCGTCGATTTTGCATAGTAACTATAATTCTCAAGCATCTTGTCAATATCCGGCCCTTCGATAGACACAATAAACACCTTAATTCTTCCGGAGGTTGCTTCCTTAATATTGCCGTTAGGATGTCCTACCGTATAGAAGAAGGCATCTATCCTCTCATCCTGCAATAACCCGGGCGCTTCCACTGCTTTAACGTATTCTGCCGAGAAGTCTTGCTTTTCGCTCAACCCTGCCGCTTTTAACACATCCATCGAGTTCTGTAAAGAACCCGAACCGGGGTTTCCCAAATTCACCCTTTTGCCTTTTACGTCTTTAACTTCTCTGATACCGCTCTTTCCCGAGGCGATTAAGGTAATCGATTCCGGGTGTACTGAAAATACAGAGCGCAGTTCCGTTTGCTTTCCGGATTTAGACCATTCGGCCAGACCGTTATATGCCTGATACTGTCTGTCTGACTGAACAATACCAAATTCCAGGTCCGAGTTTAACACTGCGTTAACATTGAATACGGAACCGCTTGTTGATTCGACTGTTGCCTTGATTCCGTATTCATCATATTTCTTATTAACCATCTGGCTTATGGCGCCGCCTGTAGGATAATAGATTCCCGTTACCGCCCCCGTGCCTATCGTTACAAATTTGGTCTTCCGCGATTTACACCCACCCGGAAGAATACTGATGCCGGCAAAAACGATTACAAAAATATATACTCTCTTCATACTCTTTGCTGCTCTTTCGATTCTTTGTTCGGCTCGCTGTCAGTGCAGTCGCTCATCACGCCATAACTCCGACATAATTGCATAATCCCTGAAGTTGACCTCATTATCCTTATGCAGGTCAGCCTTAAGCCTCGGGCTGCTAACGAGCCACTCGTTCGCCATTATCTCAACGTCTGCATAATCAAGCACGCAATTGCCGCTGAAATCGGCATTTTGTTGTCCGGGAGGATAAGCGCAAATCAGCCGATACAGCCTGACATCATCGAAGTACATCGTACCCAGGCCGCCGGCCTTCGGGTCGTCCCTGTCGCCCAGGCCGATAGAGAGCTTGTTGACGTCCGCCACGTCCACGTTTTGATTACTGAACTCTTCCAGGTCGATGTTCCACTCTGTCCAGGTCTCTGCCAGAGCCGCATTTGCATCATCGTGGTACACCACTGCATCTGAACCGTTACTGTCTTCCACTACGACATACATCGGCTCAGCTTCATTGGTGTTCATACCGATATCCTGCGAATTGGTCCACTCTCCCAGAGGAAAAACATTGCCGCTGGTGGCGAGATTGGAGAATTTCGCCTCGCATGTTGTATCGGCGTCACGGCTGGTCAGTACCAAACCTATACAGACATATTGGTTCATTTGGATGTTCTGTGGATTCCATGCAAGCTCGTGCCAGGTGTCCGTGCCATACGGGTCATTTGAGTTGTAGGCCTTAAAATCTCCCGATGTAGTACGTTCCAATTTCACCCATTGCGGCGCCACGATGCGTTTGAGCTGTGAGACATTGCTGTCGCTCTCGGCATCAACACCCGCGCTGTCTCGCAGATGGAATCTGCATCCCTTCCCTGGCGTTATGTACACCGCGGCGAATGCCGAATTCGGGTCAAGTGTCTCGCGAATCATCACCCCTGCCTTGGAATATATGTTTGTGTTCTGCACGCTTCGGACCTTCACCTCAATCGAACCGGCCCTAAAGAGAAACTTCCAGGCGAAGCGAAACTCATCCGATGTGCCCCAGATATCCCTGCCCGCCGCTGTCATCGTGTAGGTGCCCGCCGGTGCCTCGACGAAGCTGCCTACGGATGCCGGATAGCCCCTGAACCACAGTGATAGCATCTTCACACCGCGATTGGTCCAATCACGAGGGAAATTTAGCGTCAATCCTGCTTCTGAATACTTCAAGTAATCATACTTATTGTTGTTATAAAAATACTGCATCGACCGAGCGCCGCCGTGGACAACACCTTGCTCGGAAAAAGGGTCCTGAGCGCAATGTATAACAGAGCCTGTGTCGTTACCGGGATAATAAGGCGGAGGCTCCGGGGGTGGTGCGCCATAGCCGAGCCCGTCCTTCCACGCTTGTGATATTGTGCTGGGCGAATGGTGGGTGTAATCCTCAAAATCGTCCAAAACAAGATAATCACCTGCCGTAAAGCTCCAGACATAGCCCCTGTGTATCGTAGTGCCGTCTGCTTCAACTTCATCGACACACCAGTAGTAAGTCTCGCCTAACTCCAGCGGTGTAGTAATTGTACAGCACGGGTCGCTCGTAGTAATTTTGTCGGCAGCCCGTTCGTTCACATCGTCGAAATCGGAACTAAGGTACACCTCGTGTGAAACCGCTTTATCACCCGGAGACCAGGCAAGAAGCATCGTCTTTTCCAAGTTCACTGTCGTCCCGCCGGTCGGTCTTGGGTTCCAGGCCGCGGCCGGCTCAGGATTAAAAGCCGAGGTGATAAAAGCCAAATCGTCCATATAGGTAAATCCCTGTAAGTCGAAACTGACCGACACAATGCTTTGCCCGGTCGGAGCGGCAAAGCCGAAAAATGTGTCCTGGTCGTTGGAATCAGGCTCGCCGGACATCGTCGCCCCGGCCGTTACCGTGCCCCCGCCGCTGAAGGTTGCGGTTACCGAGGGAGAAATGTTGCTTCCGTCCCGGTCAAGCACAGTCCCGGCGAAATGTGTTACCACCTCGCACGGAACACCATTGGAGATTGCACCGATATCGAAAACAAAATCGGCAGTGTCACTTTTCAAAAAGACCACATTGCCCGATATCGGCAGCCAATTTCCGCCGCCGTCTCCGGATTGGCTTGTGATTGTACCTCCGGTGCTGGTAACGGTTAAAGACTTGGTCTTGCCGACGCCGTAGTTTGCAACCAGCTCTGAACCATCGAAATATCCGGTTTCGCAATCTACCACACCGCCGGCGTTGGTGTTGAACGCCGGGCCGATTAAAGCCTGAAAAACAGCCATATCGATAACGTTTCCGGGGCCGGCATCGCCTATATGGCTCTCGTATGTACCACTCTGGTCCGCCTGGTTGTGGTAAGGGTCGTCATCCGGGTCGTAAACGCCCGTGGTATCGAAATCCCCCTGTGCCGCCCCACTAATCGCCAGCACAAAAGTCAGCAAAAGACATTGCTGTTTATACATATAGTGCTCTCAGTTGAAATTTCCCGTTTGTTCGCGGGTAAGTGCCTTTAGAACAATAAGTTACAATCTTACTCGCGGGAATTTACTACCCTGAAGGGTATAACTGCAAATCCGGTTACTTTGAAAATGCCGACTTTATTTCGGCTATCGTCACTGTCAATGTCGCCTCGGCAATGTCATCAAGGTCCGCCTCCGGGCCTTGCAAATGGTAAGTACGATGTATGTGAGATATCGTTTCGCCCGGCTTCAGCGCCGCCGCCGGTGAAGATGTTTCAAGCTCGTAGAACGGCCCGAGAGGTTCGGCGCCGGGTTTAGCAGGGCCATCGTTGTATGAATTCACCATGTCGCCCTTGTACGGCTCGGCCTGAAGCTCCCACATCGAATTCACATAATCAGCGGGGCCGGCAGGCTTGTTATACTGAACAATCGTCAGGACCTTGTTGACGGCGTCGTAGCTGCCTGCAACGGGCCTGGAGCGTTCGGGCGACAGACCTATCTTACTGCGATATTGCCCATCTCCGCTAAAGAACATTACGTCATCTTTGATTTTGAGCCTCTCGGCGGGGACCTTGCCAAAATAGGCATCGTTCACAATCGGTCCAAGTTCATCTTCCGGTCCTGCATTGAACGGAACCACAACCGTCGTTGCCGACGACGGATTGAACATACCGAGAATCCAGATTGACAGCAAACCAGTATCTTTTTCCCACGCCTTTTCTCCAGTATTCGTCATCTTGTTGTTCGACTCGAAGGCGACCATTTTGACTGTTTTGGCAGGTGTGGTTCCAAGTAAGTTAACTGCCTCGTCGTGCTCAAGAATCCGAACTTCCCGGTCAACTCTCAGGTTGAAAACCGTCTCCGAGAAGTTCTCCAACTGCATTTCCTTTTTCAGGACAATGCTGTTTCTGGATTTGGAAACAAGGTCGAACGGTTCGGTATCGATCGGCGCCGGAGTGAACCAGTGTTCGAGGTCGAACGGTACGCCCTTCTTGAAAAATATCGAGAATTGTCCGCCCTCAGGTCCAATCCAGAAACGGTCTTCCCCGCCAAAGACGTTTATGTGTTCTTCGATTTTGCCGGACGCGATTAAAGCACGGTTGATCCAGCCAAAGCTCAGTCCGCCGGCGCCGGCTGCGGTACTGGTCATCACACGGCCCTGCATCTTCGGCAAAACAGCCACCTGACTTTCGTCTGAAATGTCCGATAAAAGGACTACCTCGGTATGGCTCTTGAGAAATGCCAGGTCGCCGCCAAACGTTCCTTTTGCCATTTGTGCCTCCTTCTTTTCACAGCCTGCCAGGGTTAAAATGCCCGCAATTACAATCAACAATTTTACATATCGCATTTTTGCCTCCTTACTTGCTTTCAAAGAACTCCTCTAACGGTCAGTAAAACGAATTATATGTGTTTTACCGGATACGGCACGATAATTTATCGCAGGTCTCTTGTCAAGTCCCGCATGTTCTTCGAGTAACACCTGAAATTCGGCGCCGGCTTAAGAGTGCTCGCCGGGCACAATCACCAGTGTACCTGCCTCGTTCGTCAAGGGCAATTATTTCTGTAAAATTGTAGATATCCGGAGATTATACCGATTATTTTGTTTGTTAATAATGATTATTGACTATTTACTGTTGAATTCATAGACTACGGGCCGTAGATTACGATAAATTAAGTACGCAACAAGAGATACGAAGATATGGCTGAGCAAATTGTAAAAGTCGGGCTCGTGGGTTTTGGCACGGTTGGCACGGGCGTCGCAAAGTTGATAACCGAAAAAGCCGATTCGATAGCGGCCAAGACAGGCATTCGCCTGGAACTGGCCTGCGTTGTCGATATCGACACAACAACCGACCGGCCGGTGAAGCTGCCCGAGGGCATCCTTACCGATGATTTGAATAGACTGCTCGGCGATGAGACTATTCAGATAGGCGTTGAGATGGTCGGTGGAACCGATGTCGCAAAGCAGGTCCAGCTCAAAATGCTTGAAGCGGGCAAAGACGTAGTTACAGCCAACAAGGCATTATTAGCTGAACACGGAAATGAACTGTACAGGGCCGCTCACAAAAACAACCGTTGTATAGCCTTTGAAGCCAGTTGCGCCGGCGGCATACCTATTATCTCCGCCATCCGAACAGGATTGACTGCAAACAATATCACCGCGATGTACGGCATCGTCAACGGAACATGTAACTATATCCTTACGAATATGACCTCCAAAGACGAAGATTTCTCCGAGGCCCTGGCCCAGGCGCAGGAAAAAGGCTACGCCGAAGCAGACCCGACACTGGATATCAGCGGCGGTGACAGCGCCCACAAGCTCGCCATTCTCGCTTCGATTGCTTTCGGATACGAAATCTCACTCGAAGATATCTTCGTTGAGGGAATCGAAGGAATCTCGAAAGACGATATTCGCTACGGCGGAGAAATGGGCTATTGCTTGAAACTATTGGCAATCGGACAAAAGGACGAGCAGGGCAAAGTCTCACTGAGGGTACATCCTTCTTTTATTGCCAAGGACAGCTCTCTTGCCCGTGTAGGAGGCCCCTTTAACGCTGTAAGTATATTCGGCAGCGCCGTTGGTCAGGTAATGTACTACGGGCGAGGCGCAGGAATGATGCCCACCGCAAGCGCGGTTATCGCGGATATTATTGATGTAGCTCTGGGCAATTCCGCTGCTACCTTCCGCCACCTGCATCTCAAACCAAGGAGCGAAACAGAGCAACTGATAGAAAATATCGACGACTGCATGAGCAGATTTTATATCAAGGTAATGGCCAAGGACCAGCCCGGCGTGGTTGCCTGCTATGGCAAAGTCCTCGGCGACAACCAGATAAGTATATCCGGCGCGTTACAACACGAAGGTACCGGACCCGACAACACTGTCCCGGTGGTAATCACAACGCATACTACCCAGCAGAAAAACATAACCGCCGCTTTGAACGACCTGGAAAAACTGGATGTCTTCAGCGGAAAGCCGGTCTGTATAAGAATTGTGGATATCCCGGAGGACAAAGATTAACCCACAAGGCGTAACTGCCCGGAACAAAAGCTGCTTATGCTTTTGTTTGTCGGGGGATAAAGACGAATGACAAAATACGTAATAATAGTTCCTGATGGTGCGGCAGACGAGCCCATCGAGCAATTCGGCGGCAAAACGGTGCTCGAAGCCGCCCAAACACCAAATATGGATAAAATAAGCACCCAGGGCAGGCAGGGCCTCGTCCGGACGGTCCCTGTGGACATGGACCCGGGCAGCGACGTTGCTCAAATGAGCCTGTTGGGCTATGACCCGCGGCGATTTTATACCGGCCGGGCGCCAATCGAGGCCGTAGCTCGTAACGTCAAGTTGTCAATGGACGACTGGGTTTTCAGATGCAATCTGGTTACTATTGCCGACGGAAAAATGGCCGACCACAGTGCCGGACATATCTCCACTGAAGAGGCCTCAAAGTTGATAAAAGAGTTGAACGACCAGCTCAGTAATGAGCAAATGTGTTTCTATGCCGGCGTAAGCTACAGAAACTTACTGGTTTTCAACGGGCTCGATTTCGATGTCCAGACGCATCCGCCGCACGATCACCTCGGTACGGCGGTAGAAAAGATTTTACCCCGCGGCAAAGACGCTGAAATGCTTATCGACTTGATGGCGCGTTCCCAGCAGCTCTTTGCAAATCACGATATTAACAAGGTCAGAAAAGACCTGGGCGAAAATCAGGTCAGCTCCATCTGGCTTTGGGGACAGGGCAAAAAGGCTGCATTGGAGCGATTCCAAAAGCGATTTGGAATCAAAGGCGTCGCTATCACAGCCGTTGACCTGGTCAAGGGGCTGGCCAGGCTTATAGGTTTTGATTTGATAGACGTACCGGGCGCCACGGGTTTTATCGACACAAATTATCAGGGCAAGGCTTCGGCTGCGATAAATGCGCTCGAAAATTATGACATCGTTTTCGTGCACATAGAAGCGCCCGACGAAGCCTCTCACAACGGCAACGCCGAGATGAAGAAAAAAGCCATTGAGCAAATTGATAAGTACGTTGTAGGGCCTGTGCTTGAGGCCCTGGCCAATTATAAAAGCTGGCGAATACTCGTAATGCCCGACCATCCCACACTTGTCTCAAGCAAAGCTCACTCGCCTGAGCCGGTGCCGTTCGCTATGGCCGGGGACGACGTTGGCGGCATTTTGCATACAACCTTCAGCGAAGCCAACGCCGCCAGGTCAGGATTCAGAATAGATAACGGCTTTGAACTGATGGAGTATTTCTTAAAAAGCTGAAGATATTGTTTAGACCCGCATTTACCAGGTACAACAGTGACAAAAAAATTGAATTCTGATAGTATGGAGCTTATGGAGACCATTCAAGCCAGTTTTGACGCCTCTGTTTGGAGAACCCAATGGGTGAAGCACGCAAGGACGCTCTTAAGCTCGATTTTGACCGCAGATTGATTGTCAGTGGAGAAAACGCCAAACAGAATCTCGAATTCAAGTTGTTGGTGAAGGGGGGCTTGATAATATTGCGGGGATTTTAGACATAAACCGGAGAAAAATATGCTTATAACGAGACGTGATTTCATAAGAGCAACCGCCGGGGCGCTGGGACTGGCGGCGCTGTCGGGCTGGACGCCGACCGAAGCGCGGGCGGACAAAGCAGGTAAGCCGAATGTCCTTCTTATAATGGCCGATGACATGGGGTATTCGGACGCCGAATGTTACGGCGGTGACATTCGCACGCCCAATCTTTCGGCCCTTGCCGGCGGAGGTCTTCGGTTCACGCAGCATTACTCTACCGGCCGCTGCTGGCCGTCACGGGCCTGTATACTGACCGGCTATTATGCACAACAAATTCGTCGTGACACGATATCCGGCATAAAAATGGGAGCCCGTCCCGACTGGGCCCCGCTGCTTCCGAAACTGCTCAAACCCCTGGGCTACAGCTCGTATCACAGCGGCAAATGGCACATCGACGGCAATCCGATTGACGGCGGATTCGAGCGTTCGTGGGGAGGTGAAAGGAGCGGCTGCGACTGGGACCGCTTCTTTGATTCCAAGCCGTGGAAAGAAGACGGCGTTACCGCACCGGTAAAACCGGGCCAGGACTACTATTCAACAGTTGCGATTGCAGACCATGCGATTCAATGCCTAAAGCTCCACAAAAACAAATACGGCAACAAACCCTTCTTCCAATACATCGCATTTTACTCACCGCACTTTCCACTTCATGCCCTAAAAAAGGACATCGACTCTTACCGCGACGCCTATCTCGAAGGATGGGATGTTATAAGGCGGCGGCGATGGAAACGAATGAAAGAGATGGGGCTGATTAATACGGCTTTGTCCCAGCGTGATACGGATATTGTTCCGGGCTGGAACCTCAAGCCGGCTCAACTCAAAGCCAGAATCGGGCCGGGCGAGGCGGCAAAGGCGGTGGCCTGGGAAACACTGACCGAAGAGCAGAAGAGATTTCAGGCCACAAAAATGGCGATTCATGCCGCAATGATTACACGGATGGACCTGGAAATCGGGCGGGTCGTACAACAGCTCAAGGATATGGGCGCTTACAAGAATACGTTGATACTCTTTGCAAGCGACAATGGGGCCAGTGCCGAGCAGATAATCAGGGGCAATGGCCACGACCCGGCGGCGCCAATGGGCTCGGCAAAGAGCTATCTTTGTCTCGGGCCGGGCTTCTCAACAGCAGCCAATACTCCTTTTAGACTGCATAAACACTGGAACCACGAAGGGGGTATCTCCTCGCCGTTGATTGTCCATTGGCCCGAAGGCATTTCCGCTAAAGGTGAACTCCGGCATGACCCGTCGCATTTTATTGATATAGCCCCCACGATTCTGGAGTTGGCCGGGGGCGCATGGCCCAGGAAGACTAAGCCGCTGTCTGGCCCTCCCAAACCCGGCCAAAGTCTTGTCCCGGCCTTTGCCGCCGATGGAACCGTAAAGCATGAGAGTCTCTGGTGGTCTCATGCGGGCAACCGGGCAATTCGCATGGGGGATTGGAAATTGGCTTCAAGGGGCGGCCAAAAAGGCAAGTGGGAGCTTTATAATCTCAGGGTTGACCGCTGTGAGATGAACGACCTGGCATCGGAACATCCTCAAAAACTTAAGCAGCTGGCGCAGCGATGGGAGGATATTGCCGAAGGTTTCCGTAAAACCCTGAGTATAGGAACGGAGCGTAAATAGAATTTTGCACGTTTTCCGTATCGGGCGGTGGGGCACTCAAATAAGGATGGTCTTGTTGAGAGGGCCGGGAAGGCCGACTCCGTTACCCACATGCCTTCGACAATCATAGGAGATAGCATGAAGAGCAACCAACGCCCCACGATAGTCACAACCATGATCCTCCTGACGTGGATTGCCGCGACCGCGGCAACGGCGGACGAGACAGACCAAGCGGTGGTCATACTCGACATTAGCGGCATTCAGGGGGGGCTTGTGGTTCATCTTGGTTTATAGGGCTTATAACCTTAATAATAGTGATTTGTCTTCAAGTGAGTTTGACGCCTCTGTATGGAGAATCCAGAGGTGCTGGTTTCAAAGAGGTTGTTTCATGAAATCCTTGAACGTATCGGTTGATTGAAGCCGGCGCCCATTGGGTACGGCTAATGATAAGAATTGCTGAAAAACCTGGATTTATGAAGGTGCATGCGATCGAGGTCTGTGCAAAAGCAGGGATTGGAAAAAAGGTGAGGCACATAAAACAATTGTTTAGTGCAAATTTTCAACAAACTGGCTTTGAAAGTGGAATCTTTTGACAATTCAAGGTGAATATGGTAAGATTTTGATGTCGTACGAAGAAAAATATCTTTTTTAAGCGCTTAAATGGGACAAGACGGATATGAAGATTCAGATGGAAGGACATTTACTACCATTAAGGGTAGTGTTGAAATAGGTAAGTTTAATTTGACAGGCTGATTCATGGCAATAATTGTGCAAAAGTTTGGCGGCACTTCGGTTGCTGACGCAGAAAAGATTCGCCGCGCTGCCGGGCGAGTGATTAAAGCGGTGGACAACGGCTATGGGGTCGTTGTGGTGGCCTCGGCTCGCGGCAAACAAACCGACCAGCTCATTGCCGATGCCCTGGAGCTTAATCCCAATCCGCCCACACGAGAGATGGACCAGTTGCTCAGTACAGGTGAGCAGCAGTCGGTCTCGCTTTTCGCTATGGCCCTCGATGCTATGGGTTACGATGCTATTAGCTTCACCGGTGGGCAAATCCGCATGATGACCGACAGCGTCCACACAAAGGCCCAGATTAGAAGTATCGACGCCGAGCGAATCCGGAAACAGTTAGAAAAGGGTAAAATCGTTATTGTGGCGGGCTTTCAGGGCATAGATGAGAATGAAAACATAACAACACTCGGCAGAGGCGGCTCGGACACTACCGCAGTTGCCATCGCCGCGGCCCTCGAAGCCGAGGAATGTGAGATTTATACCGATGTTGACGGAATATACACAACCGACCCGCGAATGTTCAAAGATGCGGTGAAAATGAAGCATATCTGTTATGATGAAATGCTCGAGATGGCCAGTCTCGGGGCCGGCGTTATGCATATTCGAGCCGTCGGGTTCGGAAAAAAATACGGCATCAGAATTCACGTAAGAAACAGCGCAAAAGAAACAGAGGGAACAATAATTACTATTGAGGAGTTACAAATGGAAGGCGTAGTAGTTTCAGGAGCGACCGTACAAAAAGATATGGCAAAGATAGGCCTTGTCGGCGTTGATAACATCCCGGGCAACGCTGCAAAAGTATTCGCTCATCTTGCGAAAGCCAAAGTAGTCGTCAACGACATCATGCAGACGGAAATCAGCCCCGAAAAGGCCAACCTCTCGTTCATGATTACAACTTCGGATTTGGCCGCCGCCAAACAGGCTACGGAAGAAATAAAGGACGAGGTCAATTGCGAAAGTATCTTCATCCGAGACGATATTGCCGAGGTCTCCGTCGTCGGCGTCGGAATGAGAACACATTATGGCGTGGCAGACAAGATGTTCAGCGCCCTGGCTGAAGCCAAAATCAATATCGACTCAATTACAACCAGCGAAATTCGAATCAGTTGTACTGTGGACAAAGAGCAGGCAGAAAAAGCGCTTCAGGTCTTGTGTGTTGCCTTCGAGTTGGATAAACCGGCTCAACATCGAACTAAATGGAATTGACAGACTGCCCGATTGATTAAAAAAAATAAAAGCACTATTGCAATGAGCAGACGTCGGCGAAACGCAATATTCTGTCTGTGTTCGCTGGCGGCGGTATTACTTTTCCTTCTCGACCACAGCTCTATTAGTCGTCGGCGGAAGTATCGACCCAAATCCGAAACAAAGGCAAAAGCTTACGACCTTAAAAAATATCACGCCAAAATTTTCACCGTCATAAAGGTAGTTGATGGCGATACTATTGATATAGACGTCCCTGACGCTAATAATAATCATACACGGATAAGGCTTTGGGGAATCGACACACCGGAAACAAAACATCCGGAGTTCGGTATTATTTATGATATGTATTTTGGGCCGCAAGCCGCCGAATTCGCAAAAAATTTGACTCTCGGAAAACCGGTTACGGTGTACCTCGACGAAACCCGCACAAGAGGCTACTATGGAAGACTCCTGGCTTATGTACTCCTGCCCGACCGCAGATTTTTGAACGAGGTCCTGGTTGCTGAAGGCTTTGCCTACGCGGATTTACGTTTCGACCATAGTTTTTACAGTAAGTATAAGCAATTGGAGGCAAGTACCCGCAGTGCAAAAAAAGGATTGTGGGAAAATGTAACACGCGAGCAGTTGCCCGAATGGCTGCAAGGAAAAAATCCGACTTTGCTGCTTAACAAATAGCAGTGCATATTGTTTGCCTGTATAATCAATTTATACTCGAAAGTTTTACTCAGAGAAATTAGATACGATGCCCGGAACGAAAATCATCGCCACATTAGGCCCTGCCAGCGGCAACTACACCGTCCTGCGCAAGATGTTCACTGCCGGCCTTGACGTGGTCAGGCTGAATTTTTCACATGGCGGCCCAAAGCAGCATCTTGCCCTCATCGAGCTTGTCCGCAGACTAAACAAAAAGTACCGAAGGCATATCCGGATAATGCAGGACCTCGAAGGCTTTAGAATCAGAATAGGCCGGCTCAAAGGCACCAAGGCCAGGTACTTGAAAAATCGCACGGTTGTCTGGCTGACCAATAACGCCGATGCCGATGGTCCAAAAACGATACCGCTCGATTATAAAGGCGACCTGGGCCGGATAAAGCCGAAGCAGCTTATCTATATCGATGACGGCAACCTGATTCTCAGAGTTAAAAGCGTCTCTGCTGCAAGCATAAAGGCCGAAGTCCTCGAAGGCGGCATCCTCAAGGAAAGAAAGGGCATAAATATCCCGGATGCCGACCTCGGTTTTGAAAGTATGACCGAAAAGGATAGAATAGACATCAATTTCGGCATAAAACATGAGGTTGACTATATCGCCCTGTCGTTTGTGCGCGACGATAAAGACGTTCTCGAAGCCGCCGACCTCATCAAGCCGAAACTGCCCAAATGCCGGCTCGTTGCAAAAATTGAAAGCAGGCAGGCGATAAAAAACATCGATAGAATAATCCGCGCCGCTGATGGGATTATGATAGCCCGCGGCGATATGGGTGTTGCGGTACCAATCTATGAAGTGCCCGTCATTCAAAAGCGCATAATAAAGAAATGTAACGCCGCGAAAAAATTCGTAATAACGGCCACGCAGATGCTCGAGCACATGACAGAGCACAGCAGGCCAACCCGCGCCGAGGTCGCCGACGTCGCCAATGCCATTATCGACGGCACCGACTTCGTAATGCTTTCGGGAGAAACCGCCATCGGCCGTTATCCATATCGCTCCGTCCTGATGATGAACGATATCATCAAGTTCACAGAAAATGCCATACCAGGATTGTAATTCTTTTACCGCTCAGCGCGCGTAGAACACAAAGAAATAATCACAATCAGTAATCCTTAATCATTTCTTCGGAAAATTTAAAAACGCATACTCACCGCGATATTTCTTGGCCGCCCGGTCGTACGCCTTTGCTGCTTCTATCTCGTCGGCGTAGTAACCGAACGACTCCCGCCGGCCGTTAACCGTCAAACGAACCTGCCATTTCTCTCTGTTTTTATCCCACCGAATACCGTTGTAGCGCGTTTTTCCCCTCTTTCTCATGAACTTGCGGTTCCAGACATTCTGTTTTTGTGTGGCCGACCGCAGATTCACCTTGCGATTATCAAAGCTCTTACGATTAATATGGTCAACTATCATCCCATCCGGCGCTGGGCAAAGCAATTTGTGCATATAAACCCCTGCTTGCCTTCTGCCTTTACCGGTTCTGTTTCGTACCGACCGTTTCGCATAGCCGTAATGCGTGCAGTGCTATTTATATTGATTCAGCCGCTCGAAATCTTCCGCATCGACTATCGCGTATTTGCCGCGTGTCAGTTTGATTCGGCGGAAGGTATATCCGTAACGCACCCGCCGATACAGAAGAACAATCCATACCGCAATGCGAACAAGAATTGTCGGAACCGACAATGAAAAACAAATGTTGACTTCAGTAAAAGCAGACATACTAAGTTTGCTTGCCCCTGCCTCCCTGCATGTCGCAGTCGGGAGCCCAGTTTGTTTCTGTTCCGGATTTCGATCTTATTCGCCGAATCACGAGCGACGAATCTGGGCCGGCTGGCCCCGGGACCTTGCCACTGCTGTGGCCTACGATATGCAATCTGAAATGTCTGTTTTTCTCCGCCTACGGGCGGTTTGCGTTTGCCTGCTGGCAAACTTATGGGTATTTTAACGCATT
>JAUWPZ010000105.1 GCA_030611315.1 Sedimentisphaerales bacterium | reverse complement strand
ACTCCTGTCTTCTGCCTCCTGTCTCCTGTCTTCTGCCTCCTGTCTCCTGTCTTCTGACTCCTGTTTTCTGTCTTAACCACTCATCCACACTATTCAAGAGACCACAGAGGCTTGTAACTGTTTCATTTGCTCGTCGATAGTCTGTCTTATCCGGGCAACTTTGGTTATTTCAGCTTGCGGAATATATTTGGCCCTTGCGATTTCTTCCCTCACGGCAAGCTTGAAGATGCCGGCGGTATCAACCCCGGCGTCAATAGCAGCGAGGGATTGTTTGTGGAAATGCAGGACGGTCTTGAGCATTTCATACTGCTTGTCCATCATGGTATGCGTATCGACATTGTGAAAAGCGTTTTGATGGAGGAAGTCCTCGCGAATCGACCGCGACGTCTCAAGTGCGAGCCTGTCCGCCGGCGAAAGTGCTTCGGCGCCAACGAGGCGAACTATCTCAAGAAGCTCGGCCTCCTCCTCCAACAGACCCATCGCCTGGACGGTCATCTGCTCCATCTCCAGTCCCTGGTCCTTGTCTTCAAAACAGGTTTTCAAGTACTGCTTATAAAAGCTGTACGACGTCATCCAGTCGATGGCCGGGAAGTGACGCTGGTAAGCGAGCTCGCCCTTGAGTGACCAGAAGACTTTGACCACGTGGAGAGTGGCCTGGACGACGGAGTCGGACAGGTCTCCGCCGGGAGGGCTTACTGCGCCGATAATCGACAGAGCACCTTCTCGTTCGGGGCTGCCGGTGCATTGGACTCGGCCGGCCCTTTCATAGAATGCAGCGATTCGGGCGGCGAGATAGGCGGGGTAGCCCTCCTCGGCGGGCATCTCTTCGAGACGTGTCGAAATCTCGCGCATCGCCTCGGCCCATCGGCTGGTGCTGTCCGCCATCAAGGCCACAACATGACCCATATCACGGAAATACTCGGCTATCGTAATTCCGGTATAGACCGAGGCCTCTCTGGCTGCGACGGGCATATTCGAGGTATTTGCAATAAGTACGGAACGGCGCATCAAGGGCTCACCGGAGCGTGGGTCCTTCAATTTGGGGAACTCGGTCAAGACATCGGTCATTTCGTTTCCTCGTTCGCCACAGCCGACATAAACCACCACATCGGCATCGACCCATTTTGCCAACTGATGCTGGACGACGGTTTTGCCGGTTCCGAAGGGCCCGGGTATACAAGCCGTCCCGCCCTTGACGATTGGGAAGAATGTGTCGATGACCCTTTGGCCGGTTACAAGAATTTGGTTCGGAGCAATGCGTCTTTTTGTCTGCCGGGCATTGCGAACAGGCCACTTTTGCATCAGTTTGAGCGGACTTTCGGTGCCGTCTTCGGCAACGCAAACAGCAACAGTTTCCTCAACGGTGTAATCGCCCTCGGCAATTCTCTGCACAGTCCCCTCCACGCCGAAAGGCACCATAATTTTGTGTACAAGAAGGGTTGTTTCCCTGACCTCGCCTATGATATCTCCGGGGCCGATTTTCGTTCCTTCTGCGACGGTCGGCTTGAAATGCCATTTTTTCTCCCTGTTGAGGCCCGGCATTGCGCTGCCCCTGCTCATAAATTCGCCCTCGGCCTCGACGAGAGAATTCAGCGGTCTTTGGATACCATCGTAAATGCTCTCAATCAGACCCGGGCCCAATTCGACACTCAAAGGCGTCTCGGTATCAATCACGGGTTCTCCCGGCCCCATACCCGTGGTCTCCTCATAGACCTGAATCGAGGCAAAATCGCTGCGCAGCTCCACGATTTCGCCTATGAGGCTCAACTTTCCGACGCGAACAACATCGTACATTCGCGCACCAGTCATACCCTCGGCAACGACAACGGGACCTGCAACCTTAACTACTCTACCGGCTCTTGTTTCCATTGTTTCGGACCTTTTCTTTTTTGCCACAAAGGCACCAAGACACCAGGTTTTTTGACTTATGGCTTCTTTGTGACTTTGTGTCTTCGCGGCGAATTATTCTTTTCCTAATTATTCTGTAAAATGTTGATGCCTGTGGCCATTTTCAGCACTTCGGCGAGGGCCTGGGTGGCATAACCGGCTGACTCAGTGGGAAACGGAACAACGACAATACAGGGAGTCGGAGCATCCTCGTAATCCGAGAAGACCTCCTCTGCTATCGGTGCGATATTCTCGGCAACCACGACAAGTGCGTATTTAGCATCGATTATCTTTTCGGCGGTTTCGGTAATGTCTGAGGCTATTCGGCCGACCGGGTACGTATCCAATCCGAGCGCCGAAAAAGGCATCACGAAATCAGTATCGCCTATAACTGCTATTTTATGTTCCATTGTTCGTATCTCGTGAAGCGTGAAGCGTATCTCGTATTTCGTATAAATCCGAAAAACGAATATCGAAATCCGAAACAAATTCGAAATTCAAATATTAAATGTTCAAAACGCTTTTTTAAATGCCTGATGAAAAAAACCGTGTTCGTTGGCCAGATTCTTCGCTGACGCTCAGAATGACAAAAAGGACGCTTAGAATAACAAACAAGACGCTTAGAATGACAAAGGTATATCTCGTATCTTGTGAAGAGTACTTCGCGAAGCACTTTTGAGACCAGAGACTCCAGAGCAAAAACCTTAGACCAAAGACCGTTAAATTTGAAATCCGAAAAACGAATCCTCGTTTTGGCGAGGATTCCGTCCGCTCCCTCACGGTCGCGGCTCTGTTGTCTGCGTTTCGTCTTCATTAGCCAATTCGGTCCTGAATAAGTTTTGTATCGAGGTTGTTTTTTTTGGCTGTTAAAACCAGCCTTACGTTTCTTATTTCATTTTCCTTCATTAACAAGAAAGCTACAATCGGCTGAGGCCCGGCGGTGATTTGGAGCGTTGACTTTAAGAATCCGGTCAAGTGTTCGTCGCACTGCTGCTCGGCCCTTAAAAAAGATTTTTCCGAGGCAAGATAGCTTGCGCCGGCCTCTACAATTCGATAGTAAGGTGTGGCAAAGAACAATGGTGCGAGGGACTCGTAACCGAGTTCCAGTGCCTGCTCGAAGAGTTCGGGTTCGACAAAACCACCTTTTAAAAACACCTGTTCGGGCCGAACGTTAGAGTGCGATTCGGTGAATTTAAGCCTGAGCATTGTTCTTATGCCGGTCAAGTCGTTTTGTATTCCAAAAAGATCGATGAGAAAAACACTTTTCAAGCGTCGAGCTTCTTTCAAGTTATAATCGGCCTGGAAGCTGTCGATTACAAAATCAATTTGGCGGATGTCCTTATTCTGATAGTATGCCAGAACGGCCTGTTCAACGGCCTGCTGCATATAGGTCGGAAGCAGTTCGTAATTATCCTCGGTAAAGGCCTGTTCAAACAAATCGAGCGATACGTTACCTTCGTCGCTATAATCATTTAAGAGTGGCTTTTCCGTGAGGGTACGTCTGAGTGCGAGCCTGAGGTTGGCAAAATCGTCGCGTGTTTTGAACAGTTCGGCAATAGACTTTTGTCTCATTAAATCGGAGAAAATCTTACGTGCCGCCGTTCTTCGAAGGAGCAGAATGCTTTCGAGTTGGACAAAATCTTCTCCCGGGCCTGGCAGGGCGTACTCGGTTCCGCTCAACAGGTCGGCGGCCTGCTCGAAATTCTCGGCGTTCGCCATGTCGAGAAAAGCGGCCCTTGTGAACATCTGCAACTCAAGGGCGCGGACCCGGGCCGTCTCGAATGCGTAGCACCAGTCGTCGGTACCAACCGACGGGTACGTGTAGAAATCCAAGTTCGTTGTTCGTTGTTCGTTGTTCATTGTTCGTTGTTCGTTGTTCGCCGCTTCTATCTTGTTCGGTGAGCGGCGGCTCACGAGTCAGAGAATAGCTCTCTTGCCAATTCGATTTCGAGTTCCTTGTGCGCCTGGTCGAGCAGGACGTCGATAGAAACGTTTGTCTTTATCTTTCCTCGTCTGAGGATAAATCCACCGCCGATATCCTGCTTTTCGCCGGACAATCTCAGATTGCTCTGGTGGCTACCGGCCAGCTTGTCGTTGACGTGCTCGATAAAGGCCGCGTCAATGCGGCTTTCCTGCCGGTCAACGATGACCTCCTCGTCGCCGGTCTCGACGGCTTCGAGTATAAGATGCGTTACAAGGGCGCGGTATTCGTCGTCGGGGAGGTTTTGCAACTGGTGAGCGGCTTTTTCAAAGACCTCGTCGAGTATCGCGATTTTTTCGGCGAGGTAGTCTTTGGCAATTTCCATTCTGGCCGCGGCCAGGACATGTGATTTTTCGTCTTTCGCGGCCTTTTCGGCGAGGGTCTGAGTCTGCTTTGCGTAGTCATCCAACTGTTTATCGAAGGTTGACTGCTCGGCAGCTACTTTTTCTCGTGCCTGTTGTTGAATTTTTTCTGCCTCGGCATTTGCGTCGCCCAGAATTTTCTCTATAACCTGT
The DNA here is from genome assembly GCA_030611315.1 of Sedimentisphaerales bacterium. Lineage (GTDB taxonomy): Bacteria > Planctomycetota > Phycisphaerae > Sedimentisphaerales > Anaerobacaceae > JAUWPZ01. The sequence continues at coordinate 8,045 of JAUWPZ010000105.1, read as the reverse complement.
TCAGCTTCCATAATTTGTATCTCGTATTGCGTGATGCGTATTTCGTTTAAGGTATTAAGCCGGCGGGGTTGGCCAATTAATACCCTTTAAGAGAATGAACATCGTAACGAGCAGTCCGAGGACGGCATATACTTCGACCATAACGGCATATACCACGCCTGCTTTAAAAGCCATTTCCGGTCTCTTCGCCGCCATCAAAATACCACCCGAACAGACTTTTCCCTGATGAATAGCGCTCATCATACCGGCAAAAGCTATCGGCAGACATGCGGCCAAGACCTGCCATCCGAGCTTTACCGATACATCCATCGCACCACCTTCGCCGAAAAAGTTAAGATTTAGCATCACGAGAAACGCCGCCAAAAAGCCATAGAATCCCTGCGTACCGGGCAAGACGACCATAATAAACATCTGGCCGTACCGTTCGGGCTTTTCGCTCAACACTCCCGTGGCACTACGCCCGGCAATACCGATTCCTATTGCAGAGCCGATTCCAGCCATTAACGCGGCCAATCCAGCGCCCACAAAAGCCAATGTCATTCCATAATCCATTGCTAACCTGCCTTTCTCACTATCTTTTTAAAAACTATCCTTCGACTTTGCCGATGTAAATGTGTTTGTACTGTTTGCTCAGCGGCACAAACAAAGTTCCGCCGCCGGTCATAAACTTCGGGAAAAACTCTACATACTGCAGTCGTAACGTGTGAACAAACGCGCTGAGTCCGGAGATTGCCAGATTGAAACCGTGTCCTCCGATAAGTACAAGGACCATCAGCACGTAACCGATTCCATAAGGAATTTCAGCGGCGATACCTGCAATGACATTAACCGCCATGGCCAGTCCGGCGGTAACCATACCGAGGGCCATTAACCTCAAGTAACTTAAAACATCGCCCATATAGAAGATCGCGCTAAAGAGGTTATATGCCCCCATGCCGATTCGGCCACTCCAACCGCCCTCTCTATGGCTGAATAAAAATATCATTCCAGCGGGCACGAGCGCCAATTTTCCGAAGAATCCACCGACCACGGGAGGTATGGCGCCGGCCTTTCCAGCGGCGAATATTACGATTGAATTGAGCATGACGAGCCAGGTGAGCTGGTCACAAACAGCGGCGATGTAATCCTTTCGCTTTAAGTTATGGCCAAAGGCAATAGCCAGGCCTGTCATTATCTGGAAATAGCCCAGAGCGAGCGCCAGGTAGAAGAAATTCATGGGCTTTTCGAGGGGGTCGAACCACAGTACGGCTCTTCTAAATGTTCCAAATCCCTGCGGCAGATACTCGTGTGCATTTCCGAACCAGCCTCCAGTGACGGCTCCTGCTCCTATAGTAATGAACGAGCATATTCCGAGCATCCACATGAGTTTTTTATCGCCTTGCATTTTCTTTATGAACAGCGCAACCAGTCCGACCATAACGAGTCCGTAGCCCGCATCGGTAAGACACAAAGCGAAGAACAGGGCGAAGAACGGCGCCAGGAATATTGTCGGGTCAACCTCGAAATGTTGGGGCATGCCGTAGAGACGCGTGACGACTTCGAAGGGTTTTACGAGGTTTTTATTCTCGATTTCGACCGGGACATTTTCATCTTTTGCCGGTTCTATTTTCGTAAGGCTCGCCGCCTCGAAGCGCGAGACTATTTTCTCAAGGCGCGCGTAATCATGCTTCTTCACCCAGGCTTCGAGAATGACGGTATGCTCGGTAGCCGGTGCGGTATCCCTGGTCCGGTCGCGGTTTAGCAGATTGTCGTAATGGTCGTGAAGGATTTGGAGCTTGAGCAGATTTTTAGAGAGCTGCGCGGCGTTATCCTGCAAGGTTTGTAACTGCTGCGTCGCATCATCCAGCTTCTGGGTGTGCTCTGACATCAAATCAGCGACAGTCCCGGTCATCGGCTCGAAGCTGGCCGATTCGAACTCGGCCGAGCGCAGCAGTTTTTGGGTCTCGTCGATATTTTCTTTCAAACAAACAATAAGGCAGGCATACTTGTTATTGGCTGAGCCTATCTGCTGAACGGCCGCACCAAGCTCTTCAATACCGGCCTGCACCCGGTCAAACTGCTGGGCCGGTATGAGTCCAGCCAGACATATTGTCTGCCAAAGCTCTGTAATATCCTCTACGGGCGTTTTTAGGTCCGACCACGGGGCGAGCGTCTCAAGCCTCGTCTGAAGGTTTTCAATTTCGGTTTTCGTCGCTTCTATCGAGGATTCGAGCCGCTCGGATTCGTCGATAATCCTCAAAACATCCCGGTCGCAAACAACCTCGTCATACACCTGCTCATCGACGACGGTTCGCGGGGCCAGAGCGGCGGCAAGACCCTTTTTCACCTCGGAAAAACCATCCAGAAACGCGATGCTCTTTTGGAGCCTGTTAAGAAGCGTTTCGATATCTTTGGGCCGCTGGACAGCGCCGCCAAGCTCGGGGAAATCCCTGCTGACCACCGCATCATCTGCGTTTAGTATCTGGCATATACCTTCGGCCTGCAGGGCCTCGAGAAGCTCCGAGACCTGCGTTCGATGGCTGACAATCATTACTTTTGCCATCTGAGCAATGGCCATAGTTAGCCTTTCAAGTAGTCCATTACCCTTGCCGCTGCCGTCGGAATTTTACCTTGTGTCTTTTCCCGCAGCTCCCGGCGTCGTTGTTCGGCCTCGACTTTGAGGTTGGCAACCTCCGCCTTGCCCTGCGAGCCGGCCTCGGCAACAGCGGCTTCGATGGCTTTTCTTCTTTCGTGTTCGGCCTGCTCGGTCTGCTTGAGCCGCTTTTGGCGAGAGGCTTCGGCCTGCTCGGCGGCCTGGGATTTGGCCTGTTCGATGATTTGCTGAGCCTCGGCTTCAGCCTGCTTGATTTTCTTTATCAATTCCATTTGCATCCCTGCTATTGGTCAAGATTTTGCTTCAAAAGGGAAACATTATATTATTAATCGGCAAAAAACACCAAAATAGCCTCAAAAAATCTTCCCTCTTATAAAAATTTGTCAACCTTTGCCGTGAGCTGTTTGACGTGGGCGAGTGACTTTTCGAACTGTTTGCGTTCGGATTCCTTCAACTCAAGCTCGATGACCTTTTTGACGCCATTTCTGCCGAGGACAACGGGGACCCCGACAAAATGCCCGCCGACGCCGTATTCGCTGTCACAATAAGCACAGCAGGACATCACCGCTTTGGTGTCCCCAAGTATCGCCTCGGCCATCTTAACGGCCCCGGCGGCAGGGGCATAATAGGCACTGCAGCCGAGGAGATTTACCACTTCGATACCGCCTTTGCGAGTTCTTTCGATTAGCCTGGCGATTTTTTCCTCAGTGAGCAGCTCGGTTACGGGTATCCCGCTGATACTTGTGTACCTGGGAAGAGGGACCATATCATCGCCGTGGCCGCCCAGCAGAACACACTTCACGTCGTCCACACTTACGCCAAGCTCGGATGCGATAAAGTAGCTGAATCGCCCCGAGTCGAGCACACCGGCCATTCCCATGACTTTGTCCGAGTCAAAACCCGTAATACTCGCGGCAACGTAAACCATCGCATCAAGCGGATTACAGACAACAATTATAATGGCCTCGGGCGAGTGTTTGGCCGCCTTTGCGCTGACATCTTTGACGATTTGGGTGTTCTTCGCAAGGAGGTCGTCGCGGCTCATTCCGGGCTTTCGGGGCAGGCCGCTTGTGATTATGACAATATCGCTATCGGCGGTTTGCTCCCAATCGCACGTGCCGACGATGCCGGGACTCGAAAGCTTGATTGGACTCGCCTCGGCGATATCAAGGGCCTTGCCCTGGGCGAGGCCTTCAACGATATCGAGCAGAACAATATCACCGAGCTTTTTCCCTGCAGCGATGTGGGCAGTTTCCGCGCCGACGTTGCCGGAGCCGGCTATTGTAATCTTGTTCCTTGCCATATCAACTTCTCCAATGAAATACGCTCGCCATCCTTAGTTACTCAAACTGACCGATTCTGGTTTTAGATACTGATTAACACTGTTTCTTAGACACGGATTAACACAGATTAACACTGTTTTTTCGTATATTTGGATTCCCGCTTGCGCGGGAATGACAATTTATGCTATATTACTGCCGCGTCGCGTTTATGTCGATATTTAATTGAAAACCGGTCAGTTTGAATTATTTATTCTTCCGTGTCAACACGCCATTCGAGAATTCCGGCTGAGAAATCCTGCTGCAACTGTACTTCGAGCCGCAGCGAGTCCGTCCGGACGGGTTCGAACTTGACCTTATTGAACTTGTCTTTGGCAACACCGTAGCCGCCGGCATTGGCCACTTGTCTGTACTCGGCGCCGTCCTTGTAAAGCAGCCGCCAGGATTGGGGGGTGCGGCAATGTCCCCTGCCGGTATCGTCAAACCAGTAAACCTCGACGGCTGAAATTTTCATCGGCTTATCGAGATTGTACTGGGCCCATTCGGTTTTTCCCCTGTGGTCCCACCAGGTGAATCGCGGGATGCTGCTGTCGTTGGAATTACGGGGCAACAGGCCGTCGCTCAGAGCTTTAACGGTATCGCCGCCCCAGCAGTGGGACGCCGTTGTGGGAACAGGCTGCTTTGAGCTGAGCCACTCGTGGGCGTCCGGGCCGGCGCCGATGGTCGGAAACGCGGAAATCCGCAGCCGGGCACAGCCCATCGGAATCAGCGTGATATCTTCAGCCGGCTCATCGGAGCTGGCGGGGCTGTCCTGGAGCTTGCCGACGAGACCGAGGTGGTCTTTTTTCCATCCGGGAATCTTTTTGCCTCTGGCGCGAAGGGCAATGGGAGCTGCTTCGACGTCAAAAGGCTGGTCGTCATCGGGCCAGTTGCCGCGGACGACCTCGAAGGACGCTTTCGGCTCAGCCTCGTTCAAGAGCAGGCCGTAGTTCCAGGGGGTGGTCGGGTGTATCTCCCAGGCGGGCCAATCATCGGTGCCGCCGGCCCTGACGTGCTTTTCGCCGATTTTCAGCGAGTATGTAAGCGGGCCGCGGCTGACAGAGACGCTGTTTTTGTTTTTCGCCCATTTTTTGAGCGTGATATTCATCGGCAGATTGAGGACTACGCTGTCGCCGTCTTTCCAGCGGCGCTCGATTCGGATGTACCTGCGCGGCGTGACCTCGACCTCGTGCGTTTTCCAGTCAACTGTCAGGTTGAGCTTTTGGCACCAGCCGGGGATGCGCAGATAAAGGGCAAAATTAACGGGTTTAGGCGTCTTGACAGTAAAGACGATTTGCTCGTCGAACGGGTATTTGGTCTCTTCTTCAATCGTAACCTCTGTGCCGTCGCCGACCTTTGCAGTTACGGCGGATGGCGCGTAGAGTACGGCGGCGAGTCCGTTGTCCGGCGTGGCCATCCATAGATGCTCGGCATAATAAGGCCAACAGTGAGCGGCGTTGTGCTGGCAGCATCGGTGGATGTGCGGGTTGAAGAGCAGCATCGGGCCGCGGTTCTGCAGGCCTGGGGATTTGTTGTGGCGGTCGCAGAGAATCATGTTCGGGGAGGTCAGGTAGTGCAAAGCCTTTAGGTCGGCGGTCATCGAGGCGGGCAGGGAGTTGAATGTTACCTCCTCGCAGAGGTCGGCCCACTTGGCATCGCCGGTGATTTTCAGGAGCATCTCGTGCGAGAGCATCATCTCTGCCATTGCGCAGGTCTCTGCGGCCTGTCGCGGGCCGATGAATCCGGGCCTGGCGTTCTCATCTGCGCCGAACATCCCGCCGGGCACCTGGCCGTAGATATCCATCACGGTTTTGTAGTCCCGCTCGGTCGCAGCCAGGTGGTTGGGGTCTCTGGACTGCTGGAAGTAAACCGCCGGGCCGCGGAAGCACTGGGCGATGTTCACGACGTGCCAATTGGCGACTCCCCCGGTCCAGTCTGCGGTATTGCGGTGGACCTTCGGGCCCAGCTCGAGGAGGAATTTCTCGCCGGTGAGGTTATAGAGCCAGTAAATACTGGCGAGATTGTCGCCGGCCCGCTGGTTCTGCCAGAAGGGCAGGAGGAAATCGGCATCGGGGATGGTCAACTGCCAGCGGAAGTATTTGCTCATCAGGTCAAGGACGCGTTTATCGCCGGAATATTCATAGTACGATTGCAATACGTTGAGCATGACCATATTGGGCCAGATGTCGGTTTTGCCGCGGACGTTCGTCAGGTTCGCACGAGGGCCGAAGTAACCATCTTCCCGCTGGCTGGCTATAGTTGCCTCGAGCCACTCGCGGGCCTCTTTGATGATGCGCTCATCACCCAGGACGTATCCGATATCGCCGAAGCCCTTGAGCCAGTACGGGACCTCTTCCCAGGGGCTGTGGCCTTTGCCTTCGGGGCTGAGCCAGGCGTTATTGTCTTTTTTGAGGAACCGGCTGATTTCGAGCAGGTGCCCTGTATAGCCGTCAGCCTGAAATTGGAGCTGCCTGCGGACCCAGCCCTGCGGCCTGATGGCACCGATGGGCAGCTTTATAAAGGGGCTCGGCGCCAGCGGCGGACGGTTGGCCGTGTAAAAATCGTTTGTTAAATCGGTGTTCGGGCGTTCAACAAGGCCGATGTGACAGGCCGCCACAGGCCCGCCTGAAGAGGAAACAGGTACGGCTCTATCTGCATTGCAGCCAAGGCTGATAACCAACGCCACGCTGAGTATAAGTAATACATTCCTGGACATTACCAACTCCCTTCTTTTTAGAAATTTCAAAGGTTTTGAGCCGTAAGGCCCACAATCAAGTTTTCAATAAACCGGCGCTTAACAAAACACCGGTGCACAAGTTGTCGATTATAGGGAATAATGAGGTTATTGCTAAGAAAAATCTGATTTTCCTGCCGCTATGATGGTTGAGATACATACAAATATCGTGTTGCGAGCATTTTTTCACAGCGAAATTCGGGAGACGAGGTAACATTACAGGTGGATTTGCCCGAAAAAAGTAATGTAATTCTCGAAAAAAAGTTGCTTTGCTCGCGCAAATTTGGTATAGTAATAAGTCAGGAGGAACACAGTAAAAACAAGGGTGAATGTTGATTATCGCCCCGGAAATTTACCTGAAAGAACAGGGGATTGACCCTTATCAGGCAATTTTCCCTTGTTTTAGAAAAGCTTTAGCGTTTCGATAACGCAACTCGAATGTTCAGGATGGGATTTTTGTCGTTTATTGAAAACTGAAAAGGAGGACTATTATGTGTAAGAAATTGTTTTTTTTAATGTTGGTTGTTGGCTTTGTCCTGAGTTCGTCGGCCCAGGCCGCGACGATTGTCTGGGTCTCAGAGAACAAGGACCACGGCTCGGTTACAGCGGGCAAACCCGCCGATCACGGCTGGGTGGACCTGCTCAGGGCCCAGGGGTACACCGTCACTTACAGGGGCGAAGACGGGAGCACGGACCTCGGGTATTGGACGGATCTCAGGGACTCTGATTCTGATATTGTCGCAAAACTTGCCGAACTCAATGCGGCCGACCTGGTTATCATCAGTCGCGATAACGATAGCGGTGATTTCGACGATGGCGAAGAGCCGGTGAACTGGAATAGTATCGCGACGCCGATAATTCTGCAGTACGCGAAGGCCGGTCGAGACGATAGGCTTTCGTGGTATGATAACCATGATGCATCGGATACTTCAAATAAATTACGTGTCCATGTTGATGCTCTGGACCACCCGATTTTCGATGGCATCAGCCTCGACGAGAACCACGAGGTTACCATCAGGACCTCGGGTAAGGTTGAGGTGACGAAGGGTGAAGATCCGGGCAATGGTACAGTACTGGCCACACGTGCTCACAGTACTCAGGACCGGATGTGGATCGCTGAGTGGGAGGCCGGCGTGTTGTTTTATGCCGGCTCCGATGCTGGGTTAACCGGCGACAGGCGCTTGTTCTTCGCCGGAGGCAATGGTGATGGCGATGCTGGCCCTGCGTTTTACAACTTTAACGCCGATGGCGACAAGATATTCCTTAACGCGGTCAAGTATATGCTTGGCGAGACCGAACTCGACCCGTCGCAGGCAAGTGAGCCTGTGCCGGAACCTAATGAGACAGGGGTTTGCCGAACGGTGGTCCTTAGCTGGACGGCGGGAGAATTCGCCGACAA
>JAUWPZ010000220.1 GCA_030611315.1 Sedimentisphaerales bacterium | reverse complement strand
GCCGTCCGGCGAGATTCGGGGCAGCAGAATACTTTTGCCTGTCTGGCTGGCGGAAAGAACTATTTCAAGCCGGCCCCAGCTATCCGTGTCAATATCATAGCTGATTCGCATAAGATCATATCGTACTTTTTCAAAGTTTTTCGGCGGCACCACATTCCTATCAGACCACAAGATCGGTGCGCTGCAGAAATACAGATAATCCCCATCCGGCGACCAGGTGGGATAGGTTTCCAACCGAAATTTGTCGGCCAGTTGTGGGGGAACCTTGACTGTTTTCGACTTGAGATCATAGTACGCCAAAGCGGAGTCGAGATCAACCACATCACGAACCTCTACACCCTTCATGTGAAAAAACTGCCGCACTTTGTTTACCGAATACATGACTATTCGGCCGGTGGGATGCCAGGCGGTATAACCGAACTTGGCGCCTATCTTGCTCACTCTGCCGTTTTGGGACAGCAGCGTAGGAACACCATAGTTGGAACATCGAATGCCTATCGTCATCTTATCTGTCCGATTATTACAAAACGCGTGACAGTTGACACAGCCTCCGTAGCTTTGTTTCCTGAAGCTTCGCCCACGCAGCACGACCGACTCATCATAGCTTGGCAGATGCCGTTGGTAAATACCTGTGTCAGACCAGTTATAATATATTGGTTTGATGAGCCGATAAACCAAATATTCGTCTATAGAAGCCCGGGAGATCTTATTGGTAATGGAAGCAAATCGCTTCCATCGGCCATCATTATTCTCAACATAAACATCGAAATACAACTTGTCCGCTTGGTTGTCTTGCAGCAATTCCTTCCAGGGTTTTATGGGGATCGCTATACCGGCCTTTTTGCTGTGGACGTTAATATCTTTGCCCTGATCCGAGTATATCCTGACATAATATCGCGTGCCGGGTTCTTTTACTATGAAGTTCAAAGGGGCAATGTTCGGAGGAATGACCGTGTCCGTATAATCAGGGCGGATGTGAGGAGGCCGATCAATTATAGTTGCACCATCAACAGGCCAGTCAGAATCGCATAGAAAGCAATACAGCAAAGTGGCTGCCAATACCGCAACGGCGATCAACAAGAACTGGTAACAGCAGTATTTATTCATCTTGCTCGTCCTGAATTATCGAGGGTTATAGAATAAACAATAGTAGTAGTAGGTATCAGAAAAATCCTTTAACAACACTTTTTGTTTGGTCGCCCGCTCGTTCTTGTTAGCTCTAGCGATAATCCTAAAATCATCGAACCGTCGCTTAGTCTCGTAGGCGATCTTGCGGTTTCCGAGATCAATCTGTTTTCCAGTCTGGGCAGTATAAATCAGAATGGCTTCCTGATAATGACGAGGGATATCCGCATAGCCAAAATTGTCCAGATACCGGATATGGTCGACGAAGGCATCAAACCGCTTGTTCAACAAATGATCAGCCATCAGATATTCGTATGCCATTTTATTTTTCCCATTGTACTGAAGCAGTTTTTGCAACTGCCATCCGAAAACACTGGTCAGTTCCAGCGGCTCTGTGGTGACAATGAATGTTCTGATTCGACGAATTCGGTCGTCTTCTGAGAGTAGCGGATCGGTCTCAAGACGTTTGAGACAATCGCGAGCCCACCGGCCGAATATCAAATCCTTGCTTAGAGCGTTAAGAAAAATGCAGGCTGTATCGGTTTGGCCTTTGGCAATGTTGATCAAGGCCAGTTGCTTCAATGTCATCGGATGACCGTCAAAGAGTTCGAGCGACTCATGGGCCAACTGCTCGGCATCGTTAATCAATCCGAGTTCGAAACGCAGCCCGATGTGTACGAAACGAGCACGACCTTGCCACATGACAATACGTCCGCCGCTTGTTTGAGGATATGAAAACATCTCACAACCAAGCTTTCCGGTATGAAAGAGCGCTCTATTAACATAATGAATAAGAAAAATATTATACTCTTCGACTGGTATCCCACGCGCCTGGCGTAAAAGCTCAGGCCACTTTCGGTGGCATCCGTAATAATATATTCGCAAGCGGTTTTTTTCCATGCGATCGAACGTGAAAAAGATGATTGCTGCTGTTATGGCAAGTAAGGCCGACCATCGAATAACAAACGGCATTTTACTTCCCTGGTCTTTAACGACTAACCGCGTGGAGGACGAATGTCTGCTTTTGCCGCCGGAACTGCTTTTGTTGACCTTTGCGGTCCCCGTCTGCAACCGCGGTAAAAAGGTCATTACCATTGCCGTCAAACCAAAAACCAGGTAAGAATAGATAGTGATGTTTGGTATTCCGGGGTCCTCGAGCGATTGCTCTTCCGGAAAGATTAACCAAAGCTTGCTCAGATTGCTGTCGAGCAAATAATTGGCAAGCACATAGGCTGCCGCCAAAGCCGACACAAAGCACCACAGGCTGGTATAGAATCTGCGCTGCCGAATTTCGTACAGGCAGCAAAACCAGGCAAAAAGCAAACCACCAGTACCGGCCCCGCAATAAAGTAAAACAGACAGCAGCAAAAAAACCGTCCACCGCATCCAGGCACGGCGCAACGGCATCTTGATATAAACCAACGCAAACAACAACGCCAGCAATATCTTGATGCTTCCTTCCAGACAGTGAATGTAT
>JAUWPZ010000204.1 GCA_030611315.1 Sedimentisphaerales bacterium | reverse complement strand
GGGGCTGAGCCACATTTCATACTCGTCTGTCGAATGCAGGTCACCACTTAAGTTGATGGTATTTTCAGGCCCCTGATCTGTCTCGTTACTGTCTGCCGTGGCGATAATCGACGTGTTCGGTATTTGAATACTATATGGCTCAACAGTAACCCACCAGACTTCACCCTCGCCCCACTCATCTTTGGGTTCATTGTGCTCTTTGACTTTCCAGTAGTAAGTCGTGTTGTATTCCAAATCAAACCCCGTGGTATCATACTCGGGGGGGTTGCTGAGGGGGCCATAGAGCACTGTGTCGTTGCTGTCGTTAACATCGTTAAAGTCCGCGCCGAAGTAAAGCTTGTGTTGCTGTGCGTATTCAGGAGGCGTCCAGCGAAGGACCACCGTTCGGCAAACATCCGTCGCCTCATTAGCCGGGATCGGGCTAGAGGCCTGGTTCAAGAGTTCGTAGCTAAGCGTGACATTGTCGAAGGCGACCCGGGTGCCGGTATAGACTCCGTCTTCGGCAAAGGTACCAATGACAATCGTAATAGGTTCGCCAGCATAGCCAGCAATGGCGCCGGCGTCATACGTCCTGGAGATTACCTGAAAACCGGCGGTAGGGGAAGACGGAGTTACCGAGGAACTGGGGGTGAGTGCTACACCGCCTGCATGCAGCTCGAGTAGCAAAGGTTCCGCAGGTCCGTTAACCATGGACGAAACCGTATAGCTGCTGCCGCTTACGATGTTACCCAGAGAATCGGCCGATCCGGCCGATGTCCCAGTTCCACCACTCCAAGTCCCAAAGGCACTAAATGCAACGGAATCGTCCACGCCATCCCGCCCTAGGTCAGCTGTTTTGACTATGCCTATCCACCCGGGGATATCGACAGTTGAGCCGGTGGTACCGTCGCCATATTCCGCGATTCCATTTCCGGCCACGTTACGATTGTCCCCTACGCCTTGCGCATAGTTATCAAATGGTCCACCATCCGGAAAGTTCGCGGTGACTGTATAGTTTGTCCCCGGTTTGTACATTTGAAATTCGCCGTTGGGCACGGGCACGTTGATCGGCACCGCCTGAACCTGCCCGATGGCCAGGGCGAGAATCGCCACGGCTACAATTGTCAAAACTGTTTTGTTACTTTTCATTATCCTGCCCTTTCAAAAAACCGTTAAAGTGTAAAGAAAATATAATTGCTCCGTCCTTTATTGTTTTCCCTTCTCTATCAGGTGTTTTGCGTGGAAATCCGAGTTTCTCCACGATATGGAAAACGCTATTCACAAAACGCACCAATCTTAACTATTATACTAATATACCTGCCTTGGCTTCAAGAAAAAAAATATTTTATCGGCGGTTTTTAACAAAAATCAGGGCATATAGTTAGTGCTTAATCAGGGCATTTTGAACGTAAGTTCTTTATTTACTCAAACTGACCGTTTTTCAATAGAACACCGCCATAAGTGCTTATCTTCCAGTAAGATATCGCAATTTGTCATTCCCGCGAAAGCGGGAATCCACTCGACCGCCACGTTACTGGATCCCTGCTTCCGCAGGGATGACAGCGTGAATCGGTCAGTTTGAGTTATTTACAAACTGTTCAGACGCTGAGCCGGGCAGCGCCAAAAGAATACTTCGGCAGAATAATACTAACAGATTTACCGCACCGGCTCCGCTGCCGCAAAAAAAACAGGGGGCCTGCACCGAATCAATCGGCATAGGCCCCCCAGTTCAAACTCATTCGTTATTTTCCCGGTAAGAAGTATCAGCGCCTCTTACGGCGAAGCAACGCCAAACCGCCAAGACCCAAAAGAGCAATCGTGGCAGGTTCCGGAATTAAAGTTACGTCGTCGAATCGCGTCTGGGCACCGGTTGCTCCCGGTCCGCCGGATAATGGGCGGTCGATGCCCATCACAATCGTCAGAACTCCACCTGGGACATTATCATACGTCCTGGTGAATTCCTGCCAATCAGAGATAGGCGAAGCCGGAGTTACCGAGGAATCGGGCATGACTACTTCTCCGTCCGCCAACAGAACGAGCACAGGAGGTACCGCCCCGCCTCTGGCCCACATCGAAAGCACAATCGGGCCGCTGTACGCTCCGGTTACCACAGTATCCGAGACAATCAGCGCACCGGCCGGATTGCCCCAACCGCCGCCGTTGGACAAGTAACAATGGTCGCCATTACGGGGGTTTTGGGCTGATACAGAACCCTGATAGTTTCCAGTAGTCTCGTCCCGGTCGTATGTGCCGCCCATCGCGATCCACCCGGCCCTGTCGTAGCCGACCCACCCGGGAATATCAGCGAAGTCGCCGGTGGAAGCGTCGTCAAACTCATACGTTTTGTTGTCTATCTCGCAATTGGGTCCTACTCCCTGCGACCACCCGTCCGCTGCCACGTTCCCGGTGATCCCAGTGCCCGGTTTGTAAAGCGTTTCGAAATCGCCGTTGGTCACGGTGAACGCCACCGCGTTGGCTGACATGCCAATAACCAACAACATTACCAATACTAAATAACATCTTTTCATAGTACCTACCTCCTAAACAATGTTGAATAAAACTAATTACCTTACTTCCTAAACAGTGTTGAATAAAATTAAGTACCTTCACCAATCTAACACGATAAACTCACCCAATACTTCCTGGACAAGTATCAACATTTCTTACGAATACAAGGGACCCACACTCCTCCGGGGCCCAGCAACGCTATCGTTGCTGTCTCGGGTACAATCTCTTAGTTAGTTAATTTAGCCTAACAACGATAGCACAACGATAGTTCACACGGCAGAAAGCAATAATCCACGCGCTTCACTGACCGCGATTACCTATTTATACCAGATTGCCTATGCTGCCGTCAAGAAAAAAATCTAAAAATTTGCAAAATTCATGAAAAAAACTTCGCAAAAACGCCTAACTCCTTTATTTAGAAGCTCTTACAAAAGCTTTGACGAACGATTGGGACGCAGAATGGTCAGTCCGGCCACGTTGTGCTTGTCAAGCACACATGGGACCGTCATGACAACTGACGTATCCTGTTGAAATACAAGCATTTGCGGCTCTGAACTCAGCAATCGCAATGCCGCCCGTTTTCTGCTATAATCCCAGCCCACAAATAGAATGTCCATATGCCTTGGAGCAGTCAAATACGTGGAAAAGCTACTGGAATGTGCGAAAACGGGCTGCTTAGAGTCTTTCTCTATAGAAACTACAACATTTGCGCACATCTTAGCAGCTATTATTGTTATGCGGCGAGATATTTTGGTAGTTCATCTTGTCGCAGACAAATTGCACTCGCAATGAGTCTTACACCTCGGATTGTGATGCGATAGCGTCTGGAACGCGGAATCTTTGCAATAAGTCGGTGTGCTCGCAGAAGAGATATAAGACGAGTTACTCGTCGGCTTCGACGCTGTGACTCAATTATATTGTCGGGAGGCTTTGGATACAATTGCCTTACAAGGTTACGATTGCGAAAGCCATGGATATGGTATTGTCCTTGCATGACAGCCCTCAGCAGCATGGAATCATCCTTGCGCAGCGGGTTCAGGCCACGATATGTGCGCCCATTACGTTTGACGGATTCACAGAGCGTATCCAGCTCCTTGAAAGCTTCTGTTGGATCATCGACGACCGACAAGGCATTGAGATACCGCCGGCAGGTATTTTGGGAGACCTCATAATATCGAGGAAGGTTCGTAACCCGTTTGGCCATGGGAAACCAGTCGGTTATCAACTGTCCTTTACGCATGCCCCGACGGCGTATCTTGAACTCATATGGACGATTGATCACTGTCTCGATGCGCAGTACGATGCCGTGTTTATCGTACATTTTTATCCAGTTATTTTTCATCCGATGTTTGATTCTGGCACCTTGAACACGTACTTTGAAATCATTGAGAATTTCGCCCTTGAAGCATCCGTGCAGTTTTCGACCGAGAAAGGTCAACACATCCTCGGCGCTGAAGCAAAGCGTGGCATGCCGCAGCAGTTTTTGATACAAATCCTTCAAGGCCTGACGATTTCGAAACATAATATCGATGGCGGTTTCACATTGGTCTGTGACCCAATAATACTGCATCCCCTTGAGAATCCCGCTCATGTGAGGGTTTGCCCGACGAGCAAAAGCATCAAGAATACGCGGCCAGTTCTTTTTGCAGAGATTGTCGGCAAAACGCTGGACCCGTTGTGGCTGATCGATATGCAAGAAAGCATTGTCGACTTTCCTATACTTTATCCCATGGCGATCCATTTTTCGAGCCAGCCATTCGTGACCGTTGATATAAATCTGAACCGAAAAGGGAAACCAGCTTTGGAACCGAACATACATAAGCCCGAATTCTCTATCCATGTAGTAAAGATAGTAATAGTTGCATTTTCGTCGAGCAGCCTGAAATTGCGGTCGACCTTTTTGATAAGCAATCTTAAAGCTGCTGCATGCCTCAAGAGCACAACATACGCAAATAAGCCCATCAGTGATGTTGTCGCGTTGAGCAATTTTCCGTGCGAGGTCTTCTTTGCGTTGGCCAACCTTTGGATACA
>JAUWPZ010000097.1 GCA_030611315.1 Sedimentisphaerales bacterium | reverse complement strand
GACTCCAAATTTAATATTGGCCAATCCATCAAGTTGCAATGCCACGTGCATCATATCGTGCACTGTCGCGAATATCGGCGAGTGCAGTGCTACTCAGACCCTTACGGTCTACTGGAAGTCGTAATCGACTTTTTCAACAGCACACTGTCTCTATTTTCCCAACGGCTTTAGGGCTGAACTCTAACTGCTGCTGTCTGGCGAAACACCTTCAAGCACACCTAATTCAACAAGGGCATTGTAGGCCGCTTTTTGCTCCGCCTCTTTTTTGTTGGTCCCCCAGGCGCTCGGGTAATGATGGGCATCGATAACCACTTCCAGTTCAAAACATTTGTTGTGGTCGGGCCCTTTCTCATCAAGCAGAACATAATCAGGCGTAACACTTAGCTGCTCCTGAGTGTACTGCTGCAGTAAGGACTTGAAATTACCCTGACTATGTTCCGCGTCGGCCTTTTCAATTAACAGGCCGAAAATTCTCAGAATGAAATCTCGCGCAGGCTCAAATCCGCCGTCAAGGTAAATCGCAGCAATAAGGGACTCCAGCACACCGGCGGCAAGAGAGCCCAGCAAAGCCCGGCTGGAAACCATACCCTTGCCGACTTTCAGGAATTTCGGCAGGCCAAGCTGTTTGGATATACGAGCGCACATCCCCCGGGAAACAAGCATGCTCTTTATCTTCGTTAAGTCGCCCTCGAGGTAACTCGAGAACCTATCAAACAGCGTTTGGCAAATAACCAAAGCCAAAACGGCATCACCGAGAAACTCCTGCCTTTCATTACTCAACAAACGATTGTTCGCCGACGAGGAATGGATGAATGCTTCGGACAAAAGACCTCTGTCCGAAAATTCATAACCTACTATCTGCTCGATTTGCTGGGCAGTTTCTTCGTCCATTTAACCATGTCCTGCTTTTCAACAATCCCGCGAGCAGATTACGAACACCGCTGTATCAATAGTGGTCTTCGTAGTCGGCTCTACAAAGAACAATTTGACTATACAAAAAACATGCCGCCTGTCAACGCCTTTTTTCAACAGAGAAGCTGATTTTGTCGTCAGCCGCAAAACTGCGGCCTCGGCTTACTTTCTAACTGACCATCTGTAAACCCGCCAGCGCAACAAACTTGTCATCGGCAAGTTCAAAGATTCCGTCCAAACCGGTTACCGTAAAGATGCCTTTCGTCGCCGCGGCAACGCTGCAGAAAACAAGGCGATGGCCGCAATCGACGAGCAGCTTGCGCAGCCTCAACATCTTCGAGAGACTTGAAGAAGTTACAATATCCACAGTGGAAAAATCAATAACCACATCGCAGTCACCCCTGTCGCGCACCATTTCGGTAACGGTTTTGAGCTCGTCGCCCATCTCTGGTTCGGCGGGCAAATCCACAAGAATGATATCTTCAGACCAATCTTGAATCCCCATTTTTTTTCTCCATTTCTTCACTAATACAGATTTTATAAGTTTCAACTGTTTTATCGGCACAAGCTCGGCCCGGGTTAAGCGAAAAAGCCGGCCGGGTTCATCTCGCAACACAGACCTATAAAAAAAGGCTTCCGGCGTGCTCAGGCAAATACTTAACAAAAGCCAGGGAGGCCAAAAGGATAACTTCAACTCACAATTTTCTGTCTAATTTTCGGTAGCTTATGGCTTCGGCGACGTGCTCGGGGGCGATATTCTCGGCGCCGGCCAAATCCGCTATCGTCCGGGCGACCTTACAAATCTTATCATGGGCCCGGGCGCTAAGGCCGAATTCTATCATCGCCTGCCTGAGCATCATTTCAGAAGGCGAATCGAGCCGGCAGAACTTCTCCACTTGCTTATGGCTCATCCGTGCATTTCTCAGCACCGCCCTGTCGCCGAAGCGATTCGACTGAACGCTCCCGGCGCTGATGACATCCCGCCTCATCGCAGCCGAATCCAGCCAGCCGCGCTTCGAGCGAAGTTTGCTGAAACTTATCGGCGGCACGTCAATATGAATGTCGATTCTGTCCACCAGAGGCCCGGATACCTTTGAAAGATAACGCAATATCTGCCCGGGAGTGCACCTGCACCTTCGCACATCCGTGCCGAAATAACCGCACGGACAGGGATTCATCGCGGCAACGAGCATAAATTGAGCGGGAAACTTGATTGTCCTTTTGGCGCGTGATATGGTAACAAAACCGTCCTCCAGAGGCTGGCGAATCATCTCAAGAACGTGCCGTGGAAACTCGACAAACTCGTCAAGAAACAATATCCCGAAATGAGCAAGCGACAGCTCCCCCGGACGAGGGGTCGTTCCGCCGCCGACCAAAGCCGGGCCGCTCGCCGAATGGTGCGGCATCCGCACGGGACGAGTTGCCATCAGCGCCTTGTTCTTCGGTAACAAACCCACCGACGAATACACGCGCGTGGTCTCGAGCGATTCGGGCAGACTCAAAGGCGGCAGAATGGTCGCAAGCCTCTGAGCCAGCATCGTCTTTCCCGCTCCGGGAGGGCCTATCATCATAATATTGTGTCCGCCGGCGGCTGCGACCGTCAGTGCCCGCTTGACGCTCTCCTGCCCCTTTACATCGGCAAAGTCAACCTCGTAATCCGATGCTACCTTAAAAAGTTCTTCGACATCGACGCTCGTTGCCTCGAGCGGCAGCTGCCCGGAAAGAAATCCCGCCGCCTGGGCGAGCGAGCCGACCCCAAAAGCCTCAATACCGGCAACCACCGCAGCTTCCTCGGCGTTCTCCAAGGGAACTATCATCCGGCTAAAACCGTTCGCCGCCGCGGTCATCGCCATACTCAACAGTCCATTGACAGGCCGTACCCTCCCATCAAGAGCAAGCTCGCCAACGACAATAAAATCCTTAAGGCTCGAACCGACCAAAGCCCCCTGTCCGATGAGCATACCAAGAGCAATTGGCAAATCAAAGGCAGGACCGACCTTTTTCACATCGGCCGGCGCCAGATTTACTACCGACTGGGTCTTGGGATACTTGAAGCCGCAATTGGTAATCGCGCTTTTAACCCTCTCGGTGCTTTCTTTGACGGCCGCATCGGGCAGACCGACAATAACCGACTTCTCAAAGCCGCCTCGGGCAACGTCAACTTCAACCTCACAAACAATTCCTTCGATGCCTTCGAGCGTAACACTGTGCAGTTTGGCTAACATAATATCCCCATCTTACTTTTTTCCCGGGAAAGCGTATTCTAAAACCTGGTTGGCACGCCCGCAAGCAATTTCAGTATTTTTCTTGTGCAGAAATGAGAAAAAGCCACCCTTCGCGATTTGAGTCGCAGCCCCTCTTTTTGGGCTCGCCCCGCCAATCAGCCCGATGAATTGACGCTCACAGCCCCAAAAACGCAATAGCCAGGCCGCAAAGACATATCGTTGCCCCCGCTATCGCGTGTGAGAAGCGCTGCAGCGAGTTAAATCGTACGAAACTAACCCCCGCCCTGGCAAGCAGAACAACGCCGAGCATTGTGCCAATCGTAACTATCCCGAACACGCTCGTCACCATTACCAGAGCAAACCAAGCGCTCTGCGCCGCAGGATACATCAATATAGGAATCAGGGGCTCACAAGGCCCAAAAACAAAAACCACAAATAGCGCCCAGGGAACGATGCTGCGGCCGCTTTCGCCGTTGTGAACATTGTGTTGCCACGTATAAAAATAGCAAATTCGTACTACCGCGTCAAAAAGTTTTTTTTGTTAAAGCTCTGTACGAGACCGAGACAGCAAAAACAACCGCACTGACAATTACAATGCACGCCCCGGTCGGCAGGTCAAGATAGTAAGAAACTAAAAAACCAGCCACTGCACTGGCCATTCCGAAAATAGTCGCCGCAAAGATAACCGACCTGTGCCCCGTACATATTTGATACGCTGCCGCAGCAGGGCACGTAATCAAACTGAATATCATCAGCCCGCCAACAAGGGGAAGATTAACCGCTAATACCAGACCGCACAGAGCTAAGAAAAGACAGTAAACAAAGCTCTCATGCACCCCCGTCGCCGAGGCAATAGTTCGACTGAACAGAAGCACTTTCAGTTCTTTATTAAATAAAACGGCAAAGACCACAAAAACCAAACCGGAAATCGTAATAATCACCACGCTGCTCTTCCTCACGAAAAGCAAACTGCCCCAGAGCAGCCCGAGCACCTCGGACCGGCTGCCGTGCATCAGCCCTATCCCTAAAAATGTAAGCCCGAGCATCAAGTTGAAAAATATCGCCAACGCCACGTTGGCATCCAATCTCGACCTCCCAGGCCTGACCAAACCAAGACTCATCGAGCTTATCGCTGAAAAAACTACAGGCCCCAAGACCGGATTAACACCTAATAGAATCGAATAAATAGTCCCTGCCATCGCCGAATGAGATATGCAAATCCCGATAAAAGGCATCCGCATACCAACAATATAGACGCCCAACAGCCCGGTACTCGCACCGGCAACAGCGCCCGCAAACATCACAAGGTAAAAAAACGAATCCATAAACCAGCAACCTCACACTCGGCTCTTATTGACGGTGTACCTTCGGCCTGCGAGCGTCAGCATCTCAATCCGGCACTGATAAGCCCTCTCAAGCACCTCGGACCCAAGGACCTCCTCGATATCGCCATCAGCCAGAACGTTCCCTTCGTGCAAAAGAACCGCCCTCTTGCAGCCTGAAGGCAGCAGACTCGTCTCGTGCGAAACCATCACGACGGTTACTTTGGTCTCACGATGCAACTGCTCGATGATTTCTGTAATCTGATATTTCCAGTTGAAATCAAGATTCGAGCAAGGCTCATCGAGCATAAGTATCTCAGGGTCCTGCGCCATCGCCCGCGCTATAAGGGCCTTTTGCTGCTCACCCCCGGAAAGACTTCTGAACGTTTGAGACCGCCGCTCCGACAAACCCATTCTCTCAATCCAGTTATCAACAATCTCATAATCCTCTTTGTTCAGCCGACTAAGTAAGGCCTTGACGCTCGTTCGGCCCATCGCCACCAGCTCACGCAGCGTAAAAGGCAGTTCAGCATTGTACTCAGCCGCCTGCGGAATATAGCCGATGTGCTTTCGCAAATTCGCTTTACGCCAGGCGCTAAGCTCAGCCAAATCACGCCCATCAAGCTTGACCGTCCCCCGAGTCGGCCTTATCAAACCGCAGCAGACCTTCAGCAAAGTCGTCTTGCCCGCCCCGTTGGTCCCGATGATACCAACAAACTCTCCCTGCCGAACTTGCATATCCTCAACGGCAAGTATGGTTCGACCGCTCCAGCGAACCTCGACGCCGGAAAGACTTAAACATTCCCCCATCATCGTCTCGCCACCTGGAGCGAATCCTCTACGTTCGCTCGAAGTAGTTCATCTACGTTCGCTCGAAGTAGTTCATCGAAACCGCTCGCCCCGCCACTAAGCTCCGGAAAGTTGCTGAAAACAACCGCCCTGGCCCCAAGCCGCTCAGCCAGCGCTTTCGCAAGCGCCGTCCCTTCCTGTTTATTCGCTATGACAAATCGTACATCTTGCCCCTTTGCCTTTTTGATGCAGTGTTCTATGCCGGCAACCGTTTCAATGTCACTGCCTACAAACATCGCTATCATCTCTAAGCCCAGCCAGCTTACAAAATCAGCCTGATGATTGGATGCCAGAACCTTGGCCGACGATATGCCGGCCTGTTGCACTTTTTCTAAAAGCTCCACCCGCAAATCCTTCAGGTCCTTTTCTATAACTCCTAACCTCTGTTGATACCGGGCATTCCTTTCGGGATATTCAGACGAAAGAATATCACTAACCTCCCGGCAAACTGCAAGGTAAGTCTCCGGAACACACAAACCACCCGTCTCTCTCACCAAAACCGTCTTCAGCCCTTTTTCCTTCAACCGAGACAACGTCCCCTCAACCTGCTTTTGAAAATCGAAAAGCAGCAGCATCCTGCAATCACAAAGCCGCTTGACCTGGGATGGCGAAATGTCGAAGTGCCCCGGACACATACCCGGCGGCGCTAAACACAGAACCTCCGTATCATCGCCGCAAAGCTCCCGCACCACACAACCCAAATACGAATTGGTAACAGCAATCTCTGCATGGCTTTCCTCACCGGGCTTGTTTTCACAACCCGTCACGAGCAGGCCGCACGCCGCCGAAAATACTAATACGTAACTAAGCACTTTGTCCTTCATTTACTACCTCTCAAACGACCCTATCTGTAACCCGCTCTTCAAACGCATCCGAACTATAACGCCTTTATGGGTCTTGGGGTCATACCAGGTTCTTGTCGGAACAGGATATTTGGCCTGTTTCATTGTCCACCAGTCAAACTTTGGTCCGTGGCTAAAAATAACCCAGGTTACAGGCGACTTTGCAGGATTGGTTTGCCACTGTCCTTCGTCACTGTCTTTCTCCGGAAAACCATACGGGACCCACAGCCGAGAAGGTTTATCCTCTGTGTATTGATTGTTTTGATAAAGTTCGCCTACAGCCCAGTACTTGTATGTATGTCCGCGATTGAATCTGTCTTCCATCCCGGCTGACATACCGCTGCCGGATTCCGGGGCGGGCAAATATCCACCCTGGACCAATTCCGGCGGCAGTTGACGGTCTTCCCAGCCCATACTGCAGTCGGTCCGTGTCGGAGGATGCTTTCTATTATTGTCGTCCATATACATCTCAAGGGCCAGGCTGATTTGTCGTAACTCAGCGCCGACAACTACGACCTTGGTCTGTTCGCGGGCTCTCGAAATTGAAGGCAGCAGTATAGCCAGCAAAAGCCCAAGGATGGAAATAACAACTAATAATTCAATTAGAGTAAATGCTCGTTTAATTTCGAAAAACCCCTTAAACAGTTATATAGGTTCACGATGAATAGCCAAGACAGTAATGGCTGTCTTTACTATCCGTACTTATTATCAACCGATTAGCCAAAGAGCAAAACAGTTGAGAACTTGGTTACAGCCAACTCTTTCAGTAACCACAGCCGCACAGGCCCTCTCGGCATTCGAGCCAGTATGCCGCCATTTCAACAAAGTCTATGAAATCCAGTTTGAAATCCGTGTTGATATCTCCCGGTAGATTCCCTCGTCTGTAACCGCGGTCGGTGAGAACAAGGCCGTTACCGTCGTAATTGAGCACGAAAAGTCGATAACCTTTGGTATTATCTATATTAGGCGGATAGCCCGGCGCTTCTTGGTTGAGAATGCCAATAACATCAATCTGTGCGGTTGGGCAATCATATCCGGCAATGCCTGCGCCTATACCGAGTCTAACGGGCAAGGTAAGGCCGTTCGCGTCCTGAATTGTTATTGTCTGGTCGATACCCCATTTCTCCGGGTCAACAATATTGACGTCGTTGATTCTTATCAGCCGAGACTGATAGTATTCGCAGCCGGTTAGCCTGGTTGGGTCGAAAATCTCATCGTCGTTAACATCTTTGAGCTTGGAAAGCCCGACGACCTCAGGTTGCGGCAGCCCGACAGCGGGCTTGATTAGCTCCACGGTGAAATCAAAATTAGCGCCGATTTCGTGGTTCTCGTTTACGTTAATCTTACCTTTGTAGAACAAATAGCGTCCCGTAACCCGAACTCTGTCGCCGGGATTGAAGATGTAGCCGGTATTTGGGTCGCGATTCAGGCGACAAATTTCGGCTCTCCATTGTTCATTTGTGTAATTTTCGTACCCCGGCCCGTTGCCGTAATTTTGACCCATCCATAGAGCGGTGCCGGCGTGGTCCTCGCCTTCGCCCTGGATATACATTTCCCACTGACCACCCATTTGCCAGGGCCCGGGTGTTGGGTTGGCTGTGGGGTCAAGCCACTGTTCAGGGCTGTTAAGGATGATTCCTTCCAGGACAACCCTTGTAGGCCCATCGTCGTCAAATGAGCTGCTGCCGTCGGCGTGAACCGCCTGAAACTCCCGGTGAGTTACCTTATCGACACCGGCCTCGCCTTCCGAAACGCCCGCAACGGCCAACGTCAAAAGCCCTGCCAAAACAATATACCACCTCATAATTATACATCCTTAGAAAAAAAATGAGAACCGCCGAGCTCCGTACACACGGAATTTACACTCACGGCTGCGCATAAAAATACCGAATTCGTGCTACTGCGTCAAGAAAAAACTTGACAAAAAAATAATATTTTTTTAAATACGCTTATCTGTTTGAGAAATACCAGTTTCAGGGAGGCTTTTATGGCATCAGAACCATATTTCGTCGTGGATTTGAACGACAGCGGCGAATTTCAAAGGCTGTTGGAAGGCGAGCCCCAAACATTGGGAATGCGCTCCGGCAGAGTATATCTGGAACCCGGCAAGGCCTGTGGGCAGCACAGCACCAAACACCACGAGGAATTGCTCGTTTTCCTCTCAGGCTCCGGAGAGCTGCTAATCAGCGATGAAGACCGTTTACCCGTAGGCCAGGGCAAAATTGCCTATATACCCCCCCATACTATCCACGACGTCAGCAATACCGGCGATAATCCGCTTATTTATATCTATTGCGTCGCCCCAACAGACAGCAAACCGAGCGAATAAAAACCGGAAAACCGCCACAAAACGCCTTTTCCACACCAATAAGCCGGATTTATAAAAAAAAATGAAAAAAAAATAAAAAAACACTTGACAAAATCTTTACGAACTTTATAATAAAGTCATACTTATAGTTGTTCTTTTCTTCTTACAACATCTTGGTTTGTGAGATAGTTGATTTATTATAAGTTTGCACTATATTTCTTTTGGTGAAAAACTGTCTCGCATAAGCTGGAGCCTTCAACGGCTCCAGCTTTTTTTATGTGCTTCACCGGCCCCTGGTTAATCCCCATTTTGCAGGCCCCGCCGATAATAATTCCCTCTGTAAGCAGACCCAACAAGCTTCATTCAAGACCCTCAGAGAAAATTTCGACCTGTCTTGACATTTCCGGCTCAGCGCTGTATAATGATATTTGCAACAGGCTTAAAACAAGAGAAATTGCAGAATTGACGGAACAAAGATGCCATTTTGCGCATCATATACCTGAACAGTGGAGTATCGGTTCCAGGAAAGGAACGCCTTTTAGCATATTCTCACTTTCGTCTTGGATTTCATAGGCGCGCCTTTCAGCAAAAAAGGAAGGATAATCATGAAAAAGAGCGGCTTTACCCTCGTTGAGCTGCTGGTGGTAATCGCAATCATCGCGGTACTTATGTCAATTCTGATGCCGGCACTGAATCGTGTAAGAAGACAGGCAAGGGCAGCCGCCTGTTTGCAAAACCTCAAACAGTGGGGCCTTATGTTTGTGATGTACTGCGACGATAACGACGGATACTTCTTCAGCGGCCAGTTTGAAGGTAATTGGGAAGGAAACGGCAATTTCTGGCGAAAGTGCATGAAGCCCTATTCGAAAAATGAGAAGATGTGGCTCTGCCCGAACGCTACCGTGCACAGAGGTACGAACAAAATAAGTCCCTGGGCATACGAAGCCTGGAAAGCACCGAATGGGGACACCGGTAGCTACGGCCCCAACGGATGGATTCTAAACCCGCCGCCTGGGACTACAAATGTCTATGGCCGCACACCCATTTCGGACCACTGGAGAAAACCCGATGTTAGAGGTTCGAATAATATACCGGTCTTCCTCGGTTCAATGTGGGTCGATGCCTGGCCAAAGGATACCGACGTGCCATCTGACTATGAAGATTGGCGTTTTGACAGAGTCAATGACAACGAAATGAGACGCTTCTGTATTAACCGACACAACGGCTTCGTAAACGGGCTTTTCGCCGATTGGACCGTCAGGAAAATTGGACTTAAGGAATTGTGGCGCTTAAAGTGGTCTCGGAGCTTCGATACAAACTGTAGAACCGGGCCCGGAATAGACTGGAAATGGTTGAGTCATTATAAAGATTACTAAAAAGCCGCTGTACAAAAACAGACAAAAGTTATAACTGCACTACTTATGAAATAACACCTTGAACAACAATGAGCAAAAAAAGGAAGGAGTATCCTAAATGGATAAAAAAAGAGGCTTTACCCTGGTCGAGCTTTTGGTCGTAATCGCCATTATTGCGGTACTAATGGCGATATTGATGCCGGCCCTTAGCAGGGTCAGGGAGCAGGGCAAACGTGTGGTCTGTCTTAACAATATGAAGCAGTTGGCATTGTCCTGGATTCTGTATGCGGATGATTACGAGGGCGATATTATGAACGGAGACGGAGGCCACGACCACGGAAAAGAGAAAGCCTGGGTAGGCAAATGCTGGGATAATTATCAAGCCGGGATATCATTAGCAGAAGACCTGCAAAAAGCAGCAATCCAAAGCGGCGCAATGTGGCCCTATGCAGGCGACCTGGGTCTATATAAGTGCCCGACAGGTAAGCGCGGAGAGCTGCTGACTTATACCGTAATGGATTCTATGAACGCCTTTCCTCAGCCGGGTAATACCCGCGGCAGAGGAGATGTAGCCCACCTAATCGTCAAAAACCGCAACAGAATGAAAAGCCCGCCTATGAGGATTGTTTTTATTGACGAAGGCTGGGTAACTCCGGATAGCTTCGCCGTTCATTCCAATCAGCCGAAGTGGTGGGACAATCCAACCGTCCGGCACGGCGACGGGACCTGTTTTGGTTTTGCAGATGGGCACAGCGAGTGGTGGAAGTGGAAAGGCCTTGAGACGATACTGGCCGGCAGAAAGGGAGACCTTAAGTATATCCCCAACATTTTAACACCTAATACGCCCGAAGGCAAAGAGGACCTTCTCGCGATTCAGAAGTCCTGCTGGTGGAAGCTGAATTACACGCCAAACTAAATAAAAGAAGCGGGTTTTTCGCGTTCCTCTGCCCCCGTCATCTCTACGCACCTGCCAAGGCAGGCGCAATTCCTTCTGTCCCTCTTGATTGGCAGCAGGAAAGGTTTGTTTAATGTTGCGGCTTTGCATTTATCAGCGCAGCCAAAAGGATATGTCTTAATCTGTCAACGCTGAGGTTGCCGAGGTAATCTTCGGTAAAATCCAGCTTGAATCGGCCTTTGAAATGTCTGATGCGTCTCTCGATTTCGTTCCTGCCCAAAGCAGCGATTGAAGTTGCTGTCTGTTCGAAATACTCTCTCGAAGCCATCGACACGGTCCTTGAAAAACTATTGCCGTTAAGTTGGATTTACTTTTGTATCGCCCCGCGAAGCCGCCCACTTTTGCGACAAATCCTGCGGCGCGCTGTAACAGCCTGAATTGGCTTATTATTGGGCTAAAATTTTTTTGTCATTTTGCGGATGGTCTGATAACGTTTGCCTATGAAAACTGAAAAGCTCAATTACCATCTCCCCGGCGAGTTGATTGCTCAGCAGCCTCTTGCAGTTCGAAGCGAATCGCGCCTTTTGGTCCTTAATCGCACCTCCGGCGAAATTTGCGACAGCCGATTCAACCGGCTCGGCGACTTTCTTTTCCCCGGCGATTGTCTCGTGCTAAACGATACGAAAGTCCTGCCCGCCCGTTTCTTCGGACGACGCGGCAGCGGAGGAAAACTCGAGGGCCTGTTCCTTCTCGAAAGTGATGACGCCACCTGGGACGTAATGCTAAAAGGAGCACGTAAAATAAAATCCGGCGAACGGTTCCACCTCAAGGACAAAGAAAAGCGGGACTTCTGCGCAGCGGTGCTGCTCGAAAGAAAAGGCCCCGGCCAATGCCGCCTGAAAATCGAAACGAACGAAGATGCCGAATCTGTTCTCGATAAAATCGGCTTTCCGCCTCTGCCGCCCTATATCAAACGGGATGACGACCCGGCCGCAGCCCGAATAGATAAACTGAGGTATCAAACAGTTTACGCCCGAAGAGACGGCGCGGTCGCGGCGCCAACCGCAGGCCTGCATTTTACGGACGACCTCATCGAGCGATTAAAACAGGCCGGCATCAACTTCGCCTATTTAACGCTGCACGTAGGAACGGGAACATTCAAGCCGGTAACCGAAGGAAATCTCGAAGACCACGAAATCCATCAGGAACGATTCAGCATCAACGCCGAAACCGCCCGGCTCATAAACACAACGAGAGACAAGGGCGGCCGCATAATCGCCGTGGGCACCACCTCGACACGCACCCTCGAGACGGTGGCCGCCGGCTCGAAAATCCAGCCGGCCTCCGGCACGACGAACCTGTTCATAACCCCAGGCTATAAATTCAGGATTACCGACGCGATGCTCACGAATTTTCATCTGCCCAAATCCACCCTGCTCGCGCTGGTCGCCGCCTTTGCGGGGCTTGACAACATCCTCGCCGCTTACAACCACGCCATCGAGAAGCAATATCGCTTCTACTCCTATGGCGACGCCATGCTGATAAAATAACCCGGCCTGTCATCCCAAACACGACCGGGGAATCTATTCAAAAAAACGCCGCAAATTTATTTGCGACCTCAACCTAACTCAAAACTAAACACTTAAAACTCAAAACTCGTTACTCCCCTGTACGGGGATTCTAAGGGGTACACAACGCTCAGTTTGAGTTCTCATTTGTACATCCGGTCAAAATAGCCCTGGGCCGCAACGACTGCCGCCCGCATCATATCCTCGGCCTTGGCGGTTTCGCGATTGGCAAGTACGCCCATCAACGCCGCGGTGTCCAGCCCTTTAGCCGCCTTCTCGCAAGCCTCCCAGCTCAGCACGCTTCTGACGACCCGGTCTATCCCCTGCTCAACGTTATCGTATGCCCGCGTCTGCATATCATGGCCTTTCCATCGCGCAAAACCGGCCTGCTGTATAAGCCCAGCAATGGCAACATTCATCCCGTTAATTCTCGCCCCGTGGTCTATGTCATACTTGCCCGGCCCGCCATAAATAATACCGTCGTTATATCCCTGGCTGTTCAGGTGCATATGCACCATCATATCGTTGTCCAGCTCCTCGACCGAGTCGTAAACGTGGTCCAGCCCTATCATCTCGGAATGGCCGAACTCCTTATTCACGCCCTTTTTCTTTCTGGAGACGCCGAACTCCTCCTCGATTTTTCTCCAGAACAGCAGCGCGCTGGCCACAGTCGGAATCAGCATCGCCGGATGTCCCTCGTTCGGCTTCGGCTCAAAGCATATATACAAACTTCCGCCCTTTCCTTCTTCATATTTACACAGAGACGCGATGCTCTCCTTGAGGTTCTGATACATCTGCCGGATACCAACCGTCGCAATATCGTAGCCGAACGAGCCGTTCCAGATTACCAGCGCCGGCACCTTGTCCGCATCCGGATGCCAGGCTTTCTTCAAAGCCCCGTACGCCAAATCGACCGTCCTCGTGCCTAATTCCTCCGCGGCCTTTCTCTCCTTCGCATCCAGCGAAGCGACCCCGCCGTAACCAAAGTGACAATGCGCCCCCGGCGTTATCATCGCAAGATACAGCCCGCAATCCACCATCGCATCGCACACCGCTGCGGCGTTGTCGTCATCGACCTCGGCATCGTAATGAAGCTCTATCCCCAATTCGATATTATCAGGCAGCTTCGGTCTTATCTTCTCCGCCACTAATTTGACCATCTCCGGCGAGCCGAATTTATCGCCTCCCCACTCCGGCCGCATATCGCTGGGCACAAATCCGCCCTTGCCCGGATTAAATGTCCATCTGCATATACTGTGTAAAGATTTCTCTGACATTTTGCCAACTCCTTTCCCTGAGATTGGTAACCCTGTCTATTCTCAACCGGTATCAATCTCAACTCTTTATTATTCATGGTTGAGTCCACTCTAAAAACACGCCTTTAGGCGGCTTGTCTGAAATACTGTTGAGGCTCAAGCCAACAGCGGCTTTTGTCTCGAATAATTATTTTTCGAAGCTCATTTCGGCTACTCTTGGCAAACAAGCAGGGCAAAATGC
>JAUWPZ010000016.1 GCA_030611315.1 Sedimentisphaerales bacterium | reverse complement strand
ACTTGACTGTCATATACGAATCAATCCTCAAATCGCAAATTCGGACAGTGCACCTCAACAATTGGTTCCCCAGTTGTCCGCCGATATTACTTTTTTTGAAGGACGCGTACAGTATACGCCTGGCCAGCGTATGGCTTTTCTATTCCGCATGCTTCTAACGCTAAGAGCCAGGAGCCAAATTTCTCCTCGTATACATTTAAATTGTTTTTAAATAACCCATCGGCCTCGCCTGCCGTTGGGCAACGTCCATTTTTCACTATGAAATCTCTCATCTCTTCCAGCATATCGAATTTATCTTGTGTAAAATGCTCCGATATATCGTTTAGTTTTACAGGGACCTCCCAACAACCAAATACTACAATTTGCTCAAAACCGAGACTTGAAAATATTGCATTATAGTCTCTTGCAACACGTTCCTTAGGATCAAAGCCCAACTCCTCATTTTTCTTTTCTTGTTCATATAAATCGCTTTCAATAGTAATAATAAATTTTTTCGCTATTCGGGACATTTCGTAAAAGATATCCTCTGTATCAGAGAGAATGTGCTGTAACACAGCGACTGAATAAACGACATCAAATTCATTATCTTCAAATTCATTAAGTATTTCCTGTATATAACCTGACCTAAGATGGGCCACTTTTGCTAGATTAGGATAATAATGCTTTGCAACATTTATTGCTTCCCTGCTGACATCTATTCCGTAAAGTTTATTATAACCATGTTGTCTGAGACATTCTAGATTTCTTCCTGCACCGCATCCCAATTCCAAAAAATAGTGTTCTTTATTACAGTAATTCTTTGCAACATCAACAATTAATCTTTGCTCAGGATTCATTATATGATAATTCTGGTTTATGACATCCTGAAAGCTGCGTTCCTTATAACCCACTTCTCTAGTAGATTTGTTGGCCAGTTTGGCTTCTATTCTTATTTTTAGGCCTTTAAGCATAGTATTATTACCTCCATTTAGTTTTTATTCTTACTTTTAGGTCTCTAAGGTACTCCCACTTGTCAAGACCAAAAAACCGGTTGTTTAAGGTATTAAGCTGTGGTGTTACTACATAGTGTGTTTGTCATAGCCGCTTATTATTGTAAAACTCCATATACGGATTAATCCTCAAATCGCAAATTCGGACAGTACTCCATAGCAGTCTCAATAAAAGGAAACTCTGCTATCTTGCCGGTCTCTATGCGATAATCATAATTGGTCGATTTACGGCTGCAGACAACAACCTCTTTGTCGGGGTCGAATAACAACGTGCTCAGGGGAAAACTTGATGATGAGCAATATATTGTATCGGCATGCAGCAGCGTAAACCAGTCTCTAACGGCGTCTTGGTTGGTAAAACTGATGCCGGAAATACCTGTACTTATTAGCCAGATTTTCAATAAACGCTTACTCCATTTATCATCAGTACACACATATATTTCTGTATCCTTATCAGAGATACTTTTGGCCTTTTTGTAATACCATTGCAGCGGCGCTACCTTCTTATCCATACCACGCATGTGAACACACATTCGGGCCCGAACAAAACTCTCCGGTTGTTTGAGCTTCACCCAGCCCTCATCAAGAATGCGAGTTCTGTACTTGAACAATTTATGAACGTGTCCTTCTGAATTGTGGTCAACTTCGCTAATTATGTCTCCCGGCTGTGAATTGGTCTCGACCCTTAATTCAAGTAATTGCTCCAAATAATCTGGGCACTTTGTTACTGTAATAGCCTCTATTCCGTAATTATTTTCCAGGCTGTCCGCTATAATGATGAAGCATCTCAACAACTGATTTCCCAACTGACCGCTAATGTACACTTTTCTTTTCTTATCCAAAAGTTCTTCTGTCTCCCGCAACGTTCAGCCCAGCTTAATATATACATCGCCCCAGGCTTTCCCTTTCTCTAATCCGCCTATCTGCTTAATAACATCATCAATTGGAGCCCAATCATCGAATTCCATCTTCATCGACCCATCAAGTGAATAGTTACATCGGATATGTCCCAATCTCTCTAAGCACTCAAGACACTGCTTGGTTTCTTCAGCTAACTCTGGAATGAATTCTACCGAAAGAAAGCACGGTACGCTCTTTGACAATCCGGAAACCACCTCTTTTTCATAGCCCTCTACGTCGATTTTTATAAATTTTGGAATTCCATATTCCGAAATTAGCTCATCGAGCGTTGTAACATCCACTTTTTCTGTTTGCGACCAGTCTGCTTCTTGCCTGAAACGTCTATAGTGTTGTGCTTTTTTGATCCAATCTTTGGATAATGAGGATAGCGTGGGAAAATTGCAAATGTGCATCTCCAGAATGTCATTCGTTTTGCCAATAGCCTTTTGCACCAACTCAATATTCTTTGTCTTCGAAAATTTACTTCTCAATTCTCGCATACAACCGCTTTGTGGTTCAATGGCGACAACTTTCCCACGCCTTCCAACCAACCTAGAAAACAAACGAGATTTAGTTCCCATATTTGCTCCAATGTCATAAACCAAATCTCCGGGTTTTATGAATTGTGAATAAAACCTTTCGCATTTTTTA
Organism: Sedimentisphaerales bacterium; assembly: GCA_030611315.1. Classification (GTDB taxonomy): domain Bacteria; phylum Planctomycetota; class Phycisphaerae; order Sedimentisphaerales; family Anaerobacaceae; genus JAUWPZ01. The sequence continues at coordinate 35,498 of JAUWPZ010000016.1, read as the reverse complement.
TGATACACCCACCTTTTGAACAGACTTTTCAAATACTTCATCCTAAATACGCCCTAATTGCCGATTGCCGAACTCCGTTTTTTTGTTCGTTGTTTATTGCTCATCGACGAACTAACAACAATGAACTATGAACGAAGTTAATCGAAAATCGCAAATCATAAATCGAAAATCCTAAATACATCCCGCAACTTTCCGAATGACGGATTTTACACTTCTGCCGAAGCGCAGACCGTAGTGCGAAGCTCGATGCCGCATCGTAATATACTTATAGGCAGGCTTCGCAGGCCAATGAATCTGTCTGATATCTTCTATATGACGGTAGGGATGATTATCCAGCACACCGGGGTGTTCGCCTTCGTATATCTGTAAACGCTGAGCATCATGGCACCCACCGAAAAATATCCCGCCCTGGCCATTAAACCGCTTCCTGTTCAACTCATATATCTCTTCAGCCCTCTCCGGCGTCCACTGCAAATACACCTGGTCAATCCAGTCAAAAACCCACCTGTTCCGTTGAACCGCACAATATTCCATGAGGCGACGATTGATTTCGCAACAAGGCCTCTTTGTAAGTGAGTAATGAAACATCGGGTCATCTTCCAGCAATAAAACCGCCGGGCTTTCTTCGTAATATGCCTTCGAATTTGCATAAAATGGATATTGGCCGGGCCTGAAAAACATACCTTCCGTCACCCTGAAAAACCGGCTTAGGTGCATATAAATGAAGTATTTGAAGTTATAGAAAAAATACCGCGCATTTACTTTGAACGCGTCCTGTGCAGCAGTCTCGAGCGCCTCTCGAATCGTTATTTTCTGCCTGTCCGAATAAAATTCATCGCAGTCGCATATCATATACCAATCAGCATCTTTGATACGCTTCGATATTGCCAAGGCATGATTGTGCGATGCTGCCTTGCCGTTCAAAACATGCCGCCTCGATTGGCACTGTGTAAGCGTTATCTTGTCGTACTTCTTGGCAAGTTTTTCGATTATTTCTATAGTGCCGTCCTGTGAACGGCAGGTGCCAAAATGCCACGCCGGACCTTGGTAGCCTTCCGCTATAATCAATTCATCTACAAAATCAATGATACCCTCTACTGCCCATTCGACCCAGTCAACTTCCTCGTACACCGGCATTATTCCGACTATTACCATAACAATATATATACTTCTCAATTAAAATTTCCCCCGCCGCGGCGGGTTCGCGGGCAACTTGTGCCACAGGTAGTAACCTTAAAACAATAATTTACAATCCTAATCGCGGGAATTTATACCCTTAAGGGTATAAAACCTTGCCTGTTATGCGACTGCTTTTATCGCTTCAACAATTGTTGACGTGCTTCGGTCGCGGCCAAAATTGCTTTCGTAATATCTCCTTGCACGGCTGCCCATTGATAACCGGAGCTGCTTATCCCGGCTCAGTTTCCCAATAGCATCGGCAATGCCGTCGACATCTCCCGACTTAATGATAATACCGGCCTTGCTTCTACGAAGGATTATTGCAGGTTCACAATCGTCCGGTCCAATAAAGAGTGTTGGGCGGCCGGCAGCAAGTACACCATAAAGCTTACTTGGAACAATTAGACCTTGAGTTCCAGGTTTTTGATAAACCAGGTGTATATCACCAACAGCCAACACATCGGAAAGCCTGTTCAAAGCGACCGGAGGACGGAACTTAATACAATTCAAACCAAGCTCTGTGGCTAATTTGTTCAAAGGCTCTCGCATCTTGCCGTTGACTACGAACAACACCTGGAGGTTCACCTTCTCGGCAGCTTTTCTCGCCGCGTGAACCACCGTGTCTAATTCATGGCCCAAACCCGCGTTGCCGGAATACATTAGCGTCACCTGGCCGTCAAGATTCCACTCATCTCGCAGAGCAGAGTTGTCGCGCGAGATTTGCCGAACAACTTCTTTTGGCACCCAATTATGCACAGTTGTAATCTTCTCAGCCTTAGCCCCGGCTTCGATGAGCTTTGTTGTCATAACCTCGCCCAACGAAATTATGTGTGACGCCCGACGGTATGTCCATTTGCTCAGACAGGCAAGAAAGCGATGCAATAGACCGCCCTTTTTAATTACACCGTAAGCCACTGCTACTTCCGGATACAAATCCATGGTCCAGAGTATCAGACGGGTACCTTTGAGAAAACCCAGCATTACACCGCACAATGCAATAAAAGGAGGCGTTGTAAGTGCGACGCATATATTCATCCTTGGAAGAAACACCGCTTTCCACGCCGCGAGGATATAAAAGGATATGTAATCAAGCAGTCGGCCGATTATCCTGCCGCGCCCAAAACCAGCCGCTGCCACACGATGAATGGAAACACCGTTTATTATCTGCTCAACTGGATATTTCTCCGTACCACCGCCATACGTACGACAACTGCACAGCACATGCACCTCATGTCCGGCAAGAGTCAGTCTTTCTGCTAAGTCGGCTAATAATTGGCCGCTTGCCGCTACATCGGGCGGATAAAATTGGTTTAAAAGCAATATCTTCATAAGCAAAAGCCCATTCGGGCATAAGCGTTCTGCTCTTATCCTGTTTTCTTTTTCTTGTCGCCGTAGTAGCCGTAACCGCCGTAGTAGCCGTAACCACCGTAGTGACTGTAGCTGGAATAGTAACCGTAGCCGCTGCGCTTCTGCGGAACACCATTTACAACAACACCGAGTATGTGTGCTCCTACGCTCAGCAGATTATCCCGTGCATGTTGGCTGTACCTTCTTGTAGATTTCTCCGCCTTCAAAACCAGGAGAACTACATCGCAAATGGCTGCAAGAATCTGGCTGTCGGCGACCGGACCAACCGGCGGTGAATCTATGACGACCCGGTCATATCGTTCGGAAAGGTCCTTCAACATCGCGGCAAATGCATCACTGTTGAGCAGCTCCGACGGATTAGTTACTTCCTGTCCGCAGGACAAAATGCCAAGCCCTTCGACCGGGCCGGGCTGTATTGCTTCATTTACAGTAAGCCTTCCGGTAAGTATATTGGATAGCCCTCTGTTCTTATCGATTTCGAAGATTTTGTGCTGCACGGGTCCTCGGAAATCGCCGTCGATAATAAGCGTGCTTTGTCCGGCCTGTGCCATTGCAATTGCCAGATTGCTCACGAGAGTGCTCTTACCGTCACCCGGCGCCGGAGAGGTAATAATGATGGTCTTTGCTTCGCCCTTGGGGGCGCCGAAAAACACGGCCGTACGGATCGTTCGGTAGGCTTCGGCTACAACAGATTTAGGCTCCAGAAGCACCCTCCGGCCGCGCGCTATAATGCGCTGCTTTTCTAACGTTGTCCTGTCGTCAACGGCGGCATGTGAGCTGACAACAGTGGTTTTTGCTTTGCTCTTTAGCCCCTCGCAGAGCACGTTGGTGCGCATCGCTCGATGGGCGGCGGCACGAACCAGGATGGATTGCTTTTGTGGCTTGGCTTTGCGCTTTAGTATCGTGGAAAACGCTGCGGTTCTTATTGCACGAGACGCCTCAGAGACGATAGACTTGAGCTTGAGCCACACCTGCCGGCTCTGGTTTATAATAATCCTTTGTTCTTCTGACATTGTCGGTACCACACCGAGGACCGGAACACCGAGCACCGCCGATATCTCTTCAGAGGACCGCAGCCGATAGTCCAGCCAGTCGCGAAGCAAAGCCAGGCCGCCGCCGAACATAAGTCCCAAGGCGAGCGCTATTGCCATAACTCTGGCCTTCTGTGGTTTTGAGGGACTACTTGCAGCCCGTGCGACTTCCAATATGCTGATATTGAGCGCACCCACATCTTCTGTAACGTTCAGCTCCTTAATCCGCTCATCAAGAATCTCGCAAAACCTTTCAAGCCGCTTTAATCCCGACTGGAGCACCGAATACTCGGCTGTCTTAACACCTAAATTGCGTGCTGCTTTGTGCTGGCTGTCAAAGGATACCTGTAATTCATCTTCTCTTTCCTTTGCCGCCAGCCACCTCAGCCGCATCACTTCGATATAAGCGTCGGCAAATTCCTTCGCCTGCTCATCAAGCTCTTGTTTGATGTGGTCAATCTTTTCTTGGATCGCATGAACGGACGGATGGTCCTCGGTACAATGGTATCTTGCGTTTTTTAACTCGATTTGCGTCTGTCTCAGCTCGGAAAGCAACTGGGTTTCTCGGTCGTTGACGGATACACGCACACCTGCACCGGCAGAAGCCGAAGCGAATTGCTTGATTTTGGCAGGTTCATTCGCCATACCCCTGGCTGCTTCAAAATCGGCTTTTGCGTTTAGGGTAGCCAATTGTGCCTCGGTTAGCGCGCTGGATAGCTTGCTCAACCTGTTAAAAACAATATTACCGCCTTCACTGTCAAAAGAGACTACTCCATTTTCCCGGGTAAATTCCAGCATCTCTGCGAATTTTCCCGACAGTTCCGTATCGCGTTTAACCTTCTCTTTCTGAAGGATTCTCAGCACTTCTGTAACAGTACTTTGCTTGCGGCTCGAGTGATATCTGATATACGAATTCACCACGTCGTTCGCAATTTGTGCAGCTTCTGCGGGATATGGGCAGTCGAACGACACGCTAATGATACCATCTTGCTTGCCGACACTAATATCCAACATTCTCTTAACAGAACCAATAACGTTGTCCACTCCGGCAAATGTTCTCAGCTTCTCTTTCTGGGCGTTATCAATCGCATCAGCAACAATAGGAGTAGACCTTATCAATTCGCACTGTGTATAAATGTAATTGTGTGACCGGGTCAGTATCCCTTCGTACTCGTTGATTATCTTCGGGCCGCTTTGTTCAATATACAGCCTCGATGTACTCCTGTAGATTGGTGTAGCCTTCAAAAGATAAAGCAATGCAACGACTAAATAAAATATGGTCGTTAACAGAATGGTCCACCGGTGACGCAGAACTATCTGTAAAAGATTATTTTGCGGCATGGCGTCGCTTTGCGGAAGCGATACATCCGGACCGGCATTTTGGAAAGTTTTATTATCCATAAGCATATTCTCGTATTTCGTATTGCGTAGTATGTATGTTGCCGAAATTCCTTTACGCGATACGCATCCTTGTCCTGAGCGTAGTCGAAGGGACGCACAACGCACGCCAAATCGTCATTTTATCCGGCCAAGTTTGCAATGCTGTATTCTTCGAGGAGTCGGCCAAATAGTGTTACCCGACGGCCTGCGGACTCAAGAGAGCCGTTGGCATGGACCTGGACCTCAAGATTCAGAGCCGAACCGGTGCGACGGTCATGGATAGGTAAAGTCATTTTGACGATATCGTCCGCCCCAATGCTTTCGCCGGTTTTCTCCCACGCTAATACTCGCTTTGTTCCGTCACGGTTGGTTAAAGGTAACAAACTCCTTATGAAATCCATCTTATCAGCGGCAAAACAGACCGCCTGCCACCATTGCTCAAATATCCTGGCTTGTCTGAAGTGGAGCTCGATATTCTCAAAATTCTCTATTTCCTGCTTTTTCTGGTGAAAAATTGTGTGTTTTCGCTTCAGGCCGGCTATCGTCTCCTGCAACCGGACAGAGCCCACCACCCTGAACGCCAGAACAAGCAGAAGCAGAATACAAACAAAAACTATAACAGTCTGAGCGTTACGTGTAAGGAGCATAAACATTCCGCCCCCGGCGGCAAGCAACGTTATCAAATAAGCTGCAATCACTGCATGACGCTGACGAAGACCAAGAGCCAAAAGCCTGTGGTGAAAATGACCGAAATCAGGTGAGAACATACTTCTGCGCTCAAGAAATCTCCTGAGCATACTCAGAAGAGTATCAAGGATAGGTATCCCCAGGGCTAAAACGGGCAAGGCTAATCCCACCACGGTCTCGGTTTTGGAAGCACACAATACACTTGAAGAGGCTATGGTAAAGCCCAAAAAAAGGCTGCCGGAGTCGCCCATAAATATCTTTGCCGGATTAAAATTAAAGAACAAAAAGCCGGTCAAAGACCCCATAAGACAAAGCATAATAACAGTCATTACTGGAGGACCAAAGTATAAAGTCAGTATCACAATAACGCCACAAGTAGCTGCGCATATACCGGCGGCAAGGCCGTCAAGACCGTCGGCGAAATTTATGGCGTTAGTTATGCCGACAATCCAGAGAATCGTAATCAGCCATGAGAACCAGCCCAAATCGATGACCAATGAATCAGTAAGAACAATGGTGTTTATTCGAATACCCACGCCGCATACTACTATGGCCGCAATCAACTGAGCTAAAAGCTTTGCTCTTACCCGAAGCCCCTTAATGTCGTCTATAAGTCCTACGAGGAATACAAATCCCCCGGCACAAAGTAGAGTGATTATTTTCAACCTGATGAGTCGGAAGCTCTGGCCAATGACATTCGGTAATAATAGTACCGGTATGATGAGAGCCATCATAGAGACAAAAATCGCAACGCCGCCGATGCGCGGAACAGGCTTACTGTGGACTTTGCGTATACCCGGGGTGTCAACTATATCGAGTCGCCGTGCGATACGAATAACTATCGGTGTAGTTACCAGAGCCAGTAACGTTGAACCAAGATATACGATTAAGTATGTGTTCATTTTTGTCGGCTCGGCGCAAACTCCGTCCCCGTCGGTGCACCGACCGGGGATTTCAGCTAAGCTGTATTTATTACTCAGCCCTGCCTTGAAAGCTTTACTTCATCCGCTTCCAAAACGCATCAGGGCAGTTTAATTTCATCCTCGAAGACAGCGGGATTGACCGAAAAATCTGCTACAAGCTTTTCGGCCGCCTTCAACTGAGGACGCAGTTGAAGGCATATCTTTGCCTGGCGCATTGCCTCCGGAAACCGCTGGACCTCGGCAAGCAGTCTTGCCAATTCAAGCCGCCAGTGGACTTGGCCGTAGTCAAGCGCCAGAGCGCGACGATAACATTCTATTGCCGCCTCGTTATCCTGCTTCTTTCTTCTGTAGATATCACCTAAAGATGCAAACGCCGAAGCCCGGGCATCAGGCCGGGAACACTGTGCTTCAAGCAAATCCTTGATTTTCTCCCAGGCTTGCTCCGCAAAGTCGTTATATTGCATATCTTCAAAAACACCGGCTGCATGGTATAGCCGGTCGATATTATTTCCGGCAGCCGACATAGCCAAATGAGGACGGCTAAGATAATTGACATATACATTTACAACATCCCTGAACAATTTGCCGTCTAATTGTACGGTCTTTTCAAACTTCTCAACGTAGTCTTCATCTCTTCTCTGGGAAACGTCAAGACACCCGGCGACAAAGCAGGCTATTGGGTCACAGGGCGCAAGGCGAAAACCTTTTCTTATCCTCTCTGCGCCCGATTCATCGTTGAGAACAAACTTTTCGATCTGGCCAACCATGCTATAGCTTGGTCCGTATGTGGGGCAAACTACGCGCGCCTTATGAAACTCGGCAACTATATCCTGAACGGTCGGCATTAAAGCCTCAGAGATAACGGTTTGCCCCGTATCGGGGTCTGTTATTTGGCTTACCGAACGCCAGCGATACACATTGAGCCAGTGTCGGTACGTTATATTCTCCGGCTCGTAGTCTGCTGCCGAGCGTGTGTGAGAAATTAACCTTGCATACTCGGCATCCGTACCTTTCCAGTCGCTCTTCACAAGGCCCTTTTCTATTTCAAGCGCCTTTTTCCAGTGGGCCTCGGCAGCCCGTGCGTTATCAGCATCGACAAGAGCCCATATCCAAATCACAAGCGCACAAGTCAAAAGCGCACAAGTAAAAAGCGGCCTGATGCCTTGTACTCTTGATTTCCTGTGCTCTTGGCGACTATTCTCTCTCTGCCGAGCCAGAGTCAGCAAAAGAGCGCAGAATATGGCCGATATTACGGCATTCGCAGGAAGGTGCTGACCGAAATCACTAAAGCTGTGGATAAGTATGGCCAAAATACCGAAGCCGAGTCCGTACGCCGCCGAATGAATAGCCCGCCCGGCACTGCGGATGCTTTTGGCATAGCTTGACCAGACGATTATACCAAAGAACATCAGCAGGCTCAGGCCGAGAAGTCCCGTTTCTTCCGCCGTCTGAGCGTACTCATTTTCCGCGTGTGTGGCCAATGCGGTTAGGGTCGAGCGGTCGAACATCGGATAAACCACCGAATGAGTTCCGAGACCGGTCCCCAGTATCGGAAATTTCGTCCACGCGACCCATATATCCTTAAGCATCTGCAAGCGACCGGCTTCGGCTTCATCAAAATCTCGAATACTTGCAAGCTTTTCGTAAACGGCGTCGAAACCTATGTACAAAACGCAGACAAATGCGATAAGCGCTACGACAACCATTATCCAGCCGTGACTCCTGAATGACCGTCGCGAAGTAGCAAGCAATGTTGTAAAGGTTATGGCGATTAGCATACTGACCACGCCGCCTCGAGTTAGCGAAACAAAAACCGCTGCCGCACCAAGACTCATCATTGCTATAAGCAGCCATAATGCTTTGGCAGAACCGGAACTCAAATACTCGAATATCTCCGGCGCCCGTTTCTTCCTGCCGGCAAAAGCCTCGCGCAGTTTCACCAAAAGCAAGGCAAGTGCCCCGCCAATTGATAGATTCATAAATTGGCCGTAGTTGCTGTGGTTGGCGAACGGACCTGAATAGCCCTTGCCGTGGTTGGTCGGCACGACCCAGAAGATTTTACCGTTCCCGAAAAGGTTTTGTGCCAGAGCGACCACAGCAATGATGCCTCCGACAACCGCTATAGCCGCCAGGAGGTGTTTTATCCGAGCCGGTCGGCGGAAAACATTAAAAACAACTACAAATATTGCCGCAACCGACAGGACCAGACGCAGGTCGTGTTTGGTAGCATGCGGATAGAAGCTAAGAGACATTGTCTTAAGCACGGTCCCGGCATTGGGCAGGTCGCCTAAGAGTTCCGTTTTAAGAGCTGCCGTATTCGGCGAGATGATTTCTACCAGAGCCGCGGGCAGGGGAACAAGCTGGAGTATCGGGATAAGCAGGAAAATTCCCAAGGGAACATAGGCCCATGTCCAGATTATCCCTTCGTCGCGATTGGTTGCAAGCTTGAGCAGAAAGCAAATGACAACAGCACCGGACAGGGCAATGACAACCTCTTCGCTCCACGCGTGTACGACCCCGAAAGCAAGGGGCATAAAAACCAGAAGGCACACGAGTAAGATTTCGATTAGAGTGTCGAACTTACTCGAAGCAGCCTCCGGGTTGTCAAGAGTTTGTCGGTACCGCTTCATCAATATGCTTCCCTTTTTTTATAAAGTGAGCCGTCTGCAGATTTTCCTGCTTTATTATTCTCAGTGGGTTTTCAATACAAACCTGGCGAGCGACCGCCTGACCCAATTTGATGCTGATACGCTGAAAAGCAGCTTTCATCCTCGGCCTGCGCGTGTCTAAATTGTGGGAATCCGTCGCTACTAAGCAGGCCCAGCCCGAGCTTAAGAAGTCCCACGCCGCCCTTTGAGCCATAAGACCAAACTCCCCAAGCAGGCTGGCGGACGTTATCTGCAGATGAGCCGACTGCGCAAGCCATTTGCCTAACACCTTAGGCTGCTTTGCAAGAACAGGGTGTCGTTCCGGATGCGATATCACAGCCTGAACGCCCAAAGAGGAAAGTTCGACAATTAACGGCTCGATATCTATAAAGACTTCGTGCGGAAGCTCCAGGAGAATATACCTGCCCCCGTCTGCAAGGGTCAGCACCTTGTCGGTCTCAAGCAGATGACATATCCTTTCGTCCACCCGAACGTCCCCGCCCGGTCTGACGGTCAGAGGAATATCACTGCTCTTCAATTCTTCATTAAGAGTAAAGACGGCTTCTCTAATCTGTGCGGCTTCATTGCAGCCGCTGAATCGCCCTAATTGATGAGGGGTTGCTACGACCTCGCTTACACAATCGTCAACGAGCCCCCGGCAAAGGGCCAGCGCCTCGGCTTTCGTAGCTGGTCCGTCGTCCACACCGTAAAGGCAGTGGCAGTGAATATCGACGTATTGCTGACAGCTAAATCCTTCAGCCTGGGGCGGTTCGGCTCCAACCAACTTGTTATTAACGGAGCACATCATACTTGATTAAAATACAAATACCCCCAAAAACAAAACCCCCATATTTCTTCATCACACTCGCTCAAATCTATTCGTACGTGTAACTACTCCCTGCGCCGATTGTAATGTTAAACACGTCGGATAAGAACTTGTTGGCGCGCGTACGTATCGTATGGTCCACGTATATAAGGTCCCCTGGTTCTATCACAAGACTGTATGCCTCAGCCAAAGATTTCCTGTCCACTCCGAAGGTGGCCGAGACAACCTCCCCGGTAGCACCTTGTCGATAGATTTTCAAATAGCGAGGGTCCGCAACCATATCAAAACCACCGGCAAACGCCAGCGCCTCCATCAGGTTATATTGAACATCCGGAGGATAGGGAAAAGCTCCGGACTTGTTCACGAGCCCTATAACAGTGAAAACTCTTTCGTTTTCGCCCTGGTACTTCTTTACTTCACAGACCACCATAGGAGCATTGACAACATACTTCGGAAAATAAGCATCTATAACCGCCGCTTCAATCTGGGCAAGTGTTTTACCTGATGCAAGCATCTGTCCTACAATCGGCAGAGTAATAGTTCCGGCCTGGCTAACCCGAACCATATAAGGTTCAACATCCTTATGGCCGTACTGCGGCCGAAGCCACTCGGGTAAATCAGAGGAGATGACCCGCAGGACGGCAGGCATCTGAAACTCCAATATGTCCCCGGACACGACCCGGTATGGACCAATATGACGCTTCATGCCTGCAAAGCCGGCAGTATCTAATTCTGACTTTTTCAGGCTGGCTTCCTCAAACTTTCGCAACTGCTCAGGAGATGATAAGCTCTGACCACATCCTGTAACGCACAGCATGCTAAATGCGACAACACAAGCCCATAAAACTACACGGTATCGGATGCTGATATCAAGTTTTTGCACCAGATATCCCCCCAATTACTACCCCATTATTGTTGTATTTTTTTTAGAACCACCTTTAGTTTAGTTGGTTCGGCTATTTTATCGACTCTGTTGATGACAAATCATTAATTTTATTGGCCTTATGTTTCTTCGAGTAGCTCTTTCGGTCTGTTTATGAATCGGAGTCTCGCGTTTCCAGTATCCAGTAAGCTGTTCTTATTGGTTTTTGTTGACCTTCGATGACTATCTCAGCCCCTCTCAGTAGTGGGAAAAACATTGGTTTTATCGGTTGTTGTGGAAAAAAATACTTGACAAAAGCAGTTACATCCGTACAATACGTGCGATTTGATAGGAAGCTATCCCTGTGTTTTGGAGGCTTTATCCTGACGTTTGACTCCGGAGGAGCTTACCTGACGTCGGCACAAAGCGGATGCTCTGTAAATCTTTTTGAGAGAAGGGTGATTTTATATGCATGGAAGCAACCACGTGAACCAGTGGTTCAAGGTTGTCTTGGTCAGCCTGTCGATTTTGCCGGTGGGATGTTCTGTTGAACCTGTTCGGACTGTTGTGGTCAATGCTGAAAGTCTTCAAAAAAGGCCGGACGTACCGGTCATCAGCATGAATACAAAGAAGGATTCGATGAGGGACCTAATCAACGGCAATTGGAACTATGGCGGACGAATGCTTGAAAGCACCAGGAACAGCGACCCGGCCAGAGTCAAATTTCACACATCTTACTCTCAAAACCGGTGGATGGTTGTTGAGGGTACGCTTAGCACAGGGAAAAAATACCCGGTTGTCATCGATACAGGGGCATCATCGGCTCTTTTTGTCAACGATATCCATATCCTCGAAAACAAGTTGCCCATCCGCCCGCTTGGAGCCGGTGACAACAATTCTTTCGGTTGGGGAATGTGTCATCTTCCCAGGCTGCGCATAGGAAAAGTAACTCTGGCTAACTGGCCCTGTTTTTACGGCGAGCAACACACCGAAGTGCAGTTGCTCGGACTGCCGATTGCCAAAGCCAAGCCTATTATTGTGGGACTGCCGGCGCTGCGAAGATTTAAGTACATTGCCTTTGACAGCATAAACAAAGAGGTGGAATTCTCGCTTGAGAAGGTCTTTGAATGCAACAGTCCTGATTTGTGGACGCGATATCCGTTCGTGATTGAAGAATATTTAGGCGGTAATGCCTTTCTTTTTGTGAAGATACCTATTGCAGGCAAAGAGACCGAACTGCAGCTTGATACCGGCTGCGGAAGAGGATTGGCAATAAACGAAGAGCTGTGGGGGAAAATACGCGGCAGAATTCAAAACACCACTCTCAGGAAAGGCAGAGATTTATATCCATACATCGGATGGCTGGCCTGCAAGCGAGGTGTCATACCCAAACTCGACGTTGGGGCCAGAACGGTCAGGAATGCAACTATCTCGGTCTTCCCAAATGACAGCCCACTTGTTGAACAGTGCCAGGGGCTGCTGGGAATGCAGTGCTTTCAGGATACCGTGATGGTCCTTGATTTCGAGCGCAGCTCGATATGGGTAAAATACCCACAAAACCATTGACACCCCTGCGAAGCTTGTACCCGCACCGGCTCAACAAAGCCGCGACCGTAAAGCAGTGTGTCGATAACACTCTATCGCCAAAAAACACCGTTTTTTTTAATGCGATTTCCCTGGATTTCGGTATTATGGTGAAATTGGAATGCTTGATTGCGCAGCCGGCTCTAAGAGTCGGAAAATGCAGGAAAGTTGTTACTCGATAACAAGAATGAAATTCTTCGGAGAGACTCTTATGCGAAAGTACTGTATAATTTTTCTGGTATTTGTATTTGCAATCGTATCCACTGTCCGCGCGGCCGATTGGCCGCAGTGGCGCGGCCCTTACTTCAACGGCTCTACCGACGAAAAGCCCCTGCCGTCAGACTGGAGCAAAACCAAAAACATCGCCTGGAGCGTCGATTTAACCGGCTCCGCCGCAGCTACACCGATTATCTGGGGCAACCGCGTTTTTATCTCGGGCGTCGATTCCGCTAAGGACATACTGCTGGCGATGTGCTTCGACAGTACCGACGGAAAGCTCCTCTGGAAGCACGACATTGCAAAGGGAATTTATCGAGATAGACGCAGCACTTTCGCCGCCGCCTCGGCGGTTACCGACGGCAATATCGTAGTATTCTTCTACGCCAACGGCGACCTCGTATGCTTCGATATGAACGGGCGGCGTCTGTGGGCACGAAACATTTGTAACGACTACGGGCCTTTTGCGTTCCTGTGGACTTACGGCAGCAGCCCCACGCTGTTTGGCGGCAGACTGTACATACAGGTATTGCAGCGCGATGTGCCGGTGCATGGTCACGGCCTGCAAGGCCGAAAGAACGAATCATATCTCCTGGCCATAGACCCGGATACCGGCAAGACCTTATGGCGCCAAATCCGTCCAAGTGAAGCCCGGGCCGAATCACGTGAAGCGTTTAGCACGCCCATCCCTCATTCCTTCAACGGCAAACAGCAGTTATTGATAGTCGGAGGCGATGCCCTGACCGGCCACGACCTTGAAACAGGCAGGGAATTATGGCGATGGGGCACCTGGAATCCGAAGCGTATCACTCATTGGCGGCTGGTGCCCTCTCCGATTGCCGGTGACGGCGTCGTACTTGCCTGTGCCCCCAAAGCCAGCCCCGTTTATGCAATCCGGCCCAACCGGGCCGGTGTACTTGATGAAAGCGCCGTTGTCTGGACCAGCCACGATAGAAAGGAAATCTCATCAGACGTGCCGACGCCGGCCTATTACGACGGTGATTTCTTCGTGCTCAATGACATCCGCAAGCATCTGTCGCGCGTGGAACCTCGCACGGGCCGAGTAAAGTGGGCCATTCAGACGCCGGGCGATGCCAAATACGAAGCTTCGCCGCTTGCCGCGGACGGAAAAATCTACATAATCAGCCATGCCGGCGGTGTTGCTGTCATCGATGCGGCAAATGGCAAAGTCCTCAACACTATCCCTATGGACAAACCAAGCGGCCTTGAGCTTGTTCGCGCATCCATCAGCGCCGCACATGGCCGGTTGTTCATACGCACAACGCAACGATTATACTGCGTGGGCAAGTAACGCCGTTCAGACGCCGGAGGTTTATCATGAAACCAAAGTCAGGTTGGCTTGGTGCAATTCTAATCGCTGTCGGATTATCCACGGTGCTGGTGGTCACAGGTTGTTCGCCTGAGGCCCCGGCGCAAAAGCCGAAAGCCTCCATCCTGCAGTCGGAGCTGCCGGCTGTCACGAAAAATAAAAATGATACGGCTGACGTTCTGATTGCTTACGACTCCCTGCACGGGAACACCGAAAGAATGGCACAGGCAGTGGCCGAAGGAGTCAAACGAGTGCCAGGTGCGGTCGCGGCCCTCAAAAAGGTCAGTGAAGTGACCAAAGAAGACCTGGTAGCCGCAGACGCGATTGTTCTGGGATGCCCCACCTATTACGCCAATATACCCGGCAGAATGAAAACCGTCATCGATGATTGGTCATGGAAAATGAAAGTGGATTTCACGGACAAGGTAGGAGGCGCGTTCGCCACAGGCGGCGGTCAGATGGGGGGCAAGGAACACGTGGTCATCTCGCTTCTGCTGTTTATGGTCAACAATCGGATGGTCGTGGCAGGCCCCCTGTATCAAGATGAAGAAGGGCAGGACATTTGGGCCGAAACAGGAGCTGGGGCAATGACCGGACCAATCGATCCCGGGCTCAGCGGCGAGGAGCTGGATAGCGCCGTCCGACTCGGAGAGCGGGTGGCTCGCCTGACCGTGAAGCTGAAAGGATAGACCGCTGCCGTCTCACGTGCTCCGGCCGGTCCAGCCACCCTCATTTAATCCACAACCCGATTAACCACTCACTATTTCTGCGAGTATGCAGTATCGATTCACTATTTACGAGATACGAGATTATCACGGCGAATTCGACATTCTAAACTTCAAATTGCTTTTGTCTCGGTCTTTTCCCCTTTCGTTTGTCGTTTTTGTATATTTCATACAATTTGTTCTTGAATACTCTGGCATTATTTCCATAGATACTTTTGAAGGCTTCACGCTTTTTGCTTATCATTCCCTTGGTACAGATTTTCATCAAGTCAGCCAATGGCGGCTTGACAAAGTTGAGAAGTTATTAAATAGTATCTGTTGCGGAAACAACGTTTGTCATTCCTGCGAAGCTTGTGCCCGCGAAAGCGGGTAGCAGGAATCCAGTTTTTTCGTCGTAGACCCCTGCTTTCGCAGGGGTGACATTGCCAGTTTCGGCTTTCCGCAACAGATATTAAATAATCGTCCACGTAAATGTTTGAACTATCGGACACCCGCAGAGGTCTTTTGGCGCAGGAAGATATGTTGCGCTTCAGGTTAAAATTTTCGTCAATATCTTGTGTCCAATTTTCTTTTACCTTAAATTTAGGCTCATGCTTCTTAACAGCGCAAAAAGAGCAATTCCTTGGACAACCTCGATAGAGATTTTCGGCTTCTCCGAGGAAAGGCAGGTGTCGATGAATGCGTGATACACGACCTTCGTCGCTCTGCCATCACTAATTGGGCAAAGAAGCTGCCGATACAGGTAGTACAACAGCTTGCAGGCCATTCGGATATCTCAACAACAAGAAAGTATTACTTGGCAGTGCGATTAGAAGACTTGGCTTCTGCAAATAAGTTCTTGGATAAGATTTTAGCCAGAGCGAGGGCAAACTGACACCAAACTGACACCGTTGGCCGGTTTTACTACCTTTTTGGTGTTTCAAGGGTTGACAAGATGTATGGTAACATGTTATGTTACAACCAGTTAAGAATTAAAGCGCCCGTAGCTCAGCCGGATAGAGCAACGGATTTCTAATCCGTAGGTCGCAGGTTCGAGTCCTGCCGGGCGTGTTTGTTTTTGAGCCTATGTCAGTTGATGACAGCGGCTCTTTTTTTGTTCCTAAGTCTACCATTTGCAAAGGTTTAGGATTATTGTTGTTTTGCTCACAACCAGTCTGCTTTTGACCTTCACCAAAGCCAATTGAAGACATCGATTTACAATCAAAGTCGGATTTTTTTGTAAGCGCTTTTGTGGAGTTCGATAGGTTTACCATCCGTACCTGTTGCAGCTTGGCGCTGCCTGCCCTGTGAAGAAAAATCTGGCAGTGATTCTACCGCTTCAGATTCTGCCCCCCGGAAAACGTGGGTATATCTGCTCATTGTAAGGTTTATATCGGAATGTCTCATTATTGCCTGTGCCGTTTTCGGATTCACCCCTGAAGCTGCCAGCAGACTTGCCGTGCTGTGCCGTAATGAATGAAAATCGAGAACACCATCACCATTGTCCTGCCAGTCTATCCCTGCATCCTCAAGGTCTGCTCTGACCATATCTGCCATACGGTATTTACTCGGCAGGTCGAAAGCCTGCGCGTTTGGTGTTTTGCCCCTAAGAAATTCCCTCATAGCTTCTGCTGTATCTTTTCGTAGTGGTAAAATATCTTCACGCCTTCTTTTGCTGTATGCAGCCTTAACCTTGACGGTACAATTATCAAAGTCGAATGAGGATACTATCAGATTTCGCACCTCATTAGCCCTGATTCCTGTGTAAGCAGCAAGACGATAAAGCAAAGCCCTCTCAGCGCCGAGCATCCCAAAACGCTCAGGAGCAGCTTCTGTAGCTTCTAACAGTTCCATTAGTTCATGCGGTGTTAATGCCTTGCGATTGACCTCATCAGTTACCTTAATCGCATCGAGATGTTTGAGGAGTGATTCCCCTCCTGCCCGCTTATCCTTCAGCATCCAGTTACAAAACTGCTTTACCGCCTGTAGGTAATAGTTTGAGGTCTTTTGTGATATTTCCCCACTATCCCTCAAGTCTGCTATATAAAGCTGAACATCACTTGCAGATATATCGTCCCAGTAAGGAAACTTGCAGCCGTTACATATCCGTTCAGCCTTATAATGAGTCAGATTGCAGTATTCCGGGGTATTGCCCTTTGCTTGCAGAGAAGAAAGAAAATCCTCAAGATGTTCCCTCAAAGGTCTTTTTCGATGTTCCTTGTACTTATCGACTATCCCTGCCTGTGCGAGCTCAGCCTCTTTTTCAAGCTGTGCAGCAAGTTGAGCCGTTGCCTGTTTGTCCTTAAAACCTTTTACACGCTTCCTCGTTCCGTCAGCGGCCTTGTAGTCGATATACCAAAACTTAGACTGCCTGCGAACGGTTTTACCGCTCTTACCCCTAACCCGGCGTAGCCGGAACCAAACAGGCGACCGAAAGTCAAAAGTTGGACGATTTTAAAAACGCCGTAACTTATTGTAAATACAGATAGATACAGTCGCCGCTAAAAATATTGAGCGCGCGGCGCGCTCAATTTTACCCGTAAGAGACTAAGCACTAAATCCTAAACAATATCGAAATTCGAATGTTCGAATGACCAAAATTGACCACAGATGCCCCAGTTGGCAGGCACAAGTACCTAATACCTAAGGCACAGGGGCACAAGTTTGCACGGATGGACACAGATTAAAAACCAAAAGAAAAGGAATTAGAGGCGGGATTTTGTATGGATGCTTCAACGAGACGGTTGGATTGGGAAATGGATTTTTTAGCAAGATTAGAGGGAAAGAGTGATTATGCAGGGACGGCTTGAGTGGGTTGATATCGGGATTTTGTTCGCTTATTCGGGGGTGCTGATTTGGATGGGAGTGTACTATGCGCGTAAATGCCGAACGGCGGACCAATTTATGGTCGCGGATAGGACGATACCGGCTTGGGCGGCGGGATTAGCGGTGATGAGCGCTTATACGAGCAGCATTTCGTATATCGCGACGCCGGGCAAGGCATTCGATAGTAACTGGCATCCGATTATTTTCTCTCTTTGTATTTTTCCGGTGGCGTGGGTGGTGTGCAGGTACGCAGTCGGGTATTATCGAAAGGCGCGGCTGATTTCGGTGTATTCATTTTTAGAGGAAAGGCTGGGGGCGTGGGGGCGGGTGTATGCGGCGTTATCATTTTTGCTGTATATGGTGGGGCGAGTTGCTGTGATTCTCTACTTAGTCAGCCTGCTTATGAAAATGTTTGTGCCGTGTAATATCGGGATTGTGATAGTAGCGATAGGGCTGATTACGATTGTCTATACGCTGCTGGGGGGGATGGAGGCGGTGATATGGACGGACGTGATGCAGTCGGCGATTATGATAATAGGGATTCTGTTCTGTGCAGTCAGTTTGTCGTACCATGTTTTTTCGGGCCAGGAGCCCTTGATAGCGGCGGCCATCGAGCAAAACAAGTTCAGCTTTGGGAGCCTGAGATTGTCGTTGAGTAATGCGGAGGGACTTTTGTCGAGCAGAACGATATGGGTGATGATTATTTTTGGTTTGACGGAGAACCTTCGGAACCTGCTGGCGGACCAGAACTACGTTCAGAAGTATTCATCGGTCCCGACGGAGCGGGCGGCGAAGCGTTCGATATGGATAGCGATGCTCATATATATACCGCTGACGGCGGTTTTTCTGTATATCGGGACGGCTCTGTTTGCGTTTTATTCGCAGGGCGGTGAATTGGCGAACGTTCCCGGGATGCTGAACGCCGAAGGCAAGGTAATAGGAGATAAGGTTTTTCCTTACTACATCGCTACGCAGGTTCCCATGGGGCTGAAGGGGTTGATAATCGCGGCGATAGTGGCCGCTGCGATGAGCACGGTGGATTCGGCTTTGAATTGCTCGGCGACGGTTTTGCTGCTGGATTTTTACAAGCGGTATTTCCGGCCGAAAATTAGTGAGAGGGGCAGCGTGTTGTTTCTGCGATTGGCGACGGTATTGTGGGGGCTGATAGGGACGGGATTCGCCCTTTTGATGATACGGGCAAAGAGTGTGCTGGATGTCTGGTGGCAGATTTCGGGTATCTTCGGCGGAGGGATTCTGGGGTTGTTTATTTTGTCACTGCTGAGAGTTCGGCTTCGTTTGTGGCAGGGGCTTACGGCGATAGGGGTCAGTATCGTGGTAATCAGTTGGGCTTCTTTTATGCGGGCCTCATTCCTGGATAAATTCGGTTGGCAGATAAAAGAATCGTGGAAGTGGGCTGAATGTAACCTGGATGTGGTCGTAGTCGGCGCGGTGGGGACGGCGGCGCTGATGGCCGTAGCGTGTCTTTTCGGCATAGTGTTCTGTTGCAGTTTAATTGACAGTTGCGATTAGAGAGAAATGTTGTCGCTCAGAGCAGGCTGCGCTCAGGGCTTTCCTTGCTTCGGGCCTCGCGATGACGTTTTGCAAAGGTTTCTACGGGGCATCATTTCGCATTTTAATTTTTGAGTTTTTGCTTGTAAAACCAGTGTTAAAGGGCTAAATTTCAATGTAATAGTAAAGGACTAATCAATGGAAAGCAGCACCGAACAATCCGATAAGAGTAGGATAAGATGGCGAGCGGGCGCAACCGTTGCGATACATGGGCTTATTCCCATAGCGTGGATTATCGGCGCGGCATTTGTCATACCGAGGTTTCGCACAATGTTTGGAGAAATGGGTAGTGAGCTGCCGCCGATGACGGCCAGTCTTTTGAAAATCTCCAGCATTGTAAGTAATCACTGGGTTATTTATCTATTTATTATGGCGGTGGTTTTAGCGGCCGATGCGGCAATATGTACATTGATACTGAGCCGCTCAAGCAGAACCGTTTTGAGGATATGGTCGGCATTGGTATTGGTTACTCAAGGTGGTCTGACTTTTTTAGCTTTTTTAGCGGTGTATAAGCCGCTGATTGATACAATTACAGCTATAGAGTAAATAGTAAATAAAACAGCACAGGCTGAGAAGAAAAACAAGGTAATCCAAGCTCGGTTCAGGACGGGGATGAGGCTTCAGATGGGATTTTTATGGTCGGAATCATTTCCAGGCCTGATACGCAGAAGAAGCTGGAGATGCTCAGCGCCGATGCCCAGTACGACCTGGCTTGCGCGTGCAGTGCGAGCAAAGACGAACACCGGCGGCGAAGCGGCGACGGGAAATGGATATATCCGGTAACGCTCCCAAACGGGGGCAAGAGCACGCTATTCAAGACGCTGATGTCGAATGTGTGCACGAACGACTGCAAGTATTGTCCGTTGAGAGAGCAGCAGGACGTGCAGAGGTGCAGTCTCGGGGCGGAGGAGACTGCGAGGGTTTTTCTGGATTATTTTAAGCGGCGGGAAGTGTTCGGATTGTTTCTCAGCTCGGGTGTGGCCGGGACGGCTGACGCGACGATGGACAGGCTCAACCAGGTGGCGAGATTACTGCGAAGAAAGCACAGCTTTAAGGGATATATTCACCTCAAAATCCTACCCGGCGCGAGCGATGCGGCGATAGAGGAGGCAGTCTCTCTGGCAAGTGCGGTATCGCTCAATATCGAGACGCCGGGAGAGGCCAATCTCGCAAAGCTATCGAGCAAGAAAAAATATATCAAAGACATCATCGAGCCGATTAAGCTAATCAGCCGGCTGACGGGGCGTGGGGCTAGATACGAGAGGGTCAAGCAGACGACGCAGTTTATCGTGGGTGCGGCAGGGGAGGCGGATGCCCAAATCGTCAAGTATATGTCCGGGATGTATGAGCGGCTGAAGATGCACAGGGTGTATTTCAGCGCTTATCAAAAAGGACTGGGGGAAGAGTCCATAGCCGGCGAGCAGATGACCGGTAAAAGCCAAACAGATATATTTATGCGGGAGCATCGGCTGTACCAGGTGGATTTTCTTCTTCGCAAATACGCCTTCGCGGGGAAGGATATTGTTTTCGAGGACGGCGGGAGCCTGTCGCTGGAAATCGACCCGAAGGAGGCCTGGGCGATGAGGCATCCTGAGATGTTTCCGGTCAAGGTGAATCGGGCGTCAAGGCTTTCGCTTTTGCGGGTTCCGGGGCTCGGGCCGGTAACGGTAGAGCGAATCCTGGAACGGCGTAAGCAACGGCGGATAAGGTGCATCGAAGATGTGGGAAAGTTCGGGGTCCGGCTGAAGAAAGCGAGCAGGCACCTTACCTTTTGAAGGTTCGAAAGCCGGATGTGACAGGGGGAGAAGGTGGCCGAGCTATGCACAGGTCTTAGTTGAACAACAAATAAGGAGAAGCATATATGAATTTGCTGCTGTTTATCATGGTGCTGGTGATATCGTTCGTTATTGTTCGCATCGGGGCGATTGCGTTTCAGTTGACGGGGCTCGAGTGGTCGCTGGCCAAATTCCAGTCGCTTTCGTGCTTTACGGCGACGGGATTTACAACGAGAGAGGCCGAGCTGATTACGGGCGACCCGCGAAGACGGCGTATTGCGTCGGTGCTTATAGTCCTGGGGCACGCGGGTTTTGTTACAATGATAGCCACCTTTGCCAACACGCTGCGGCCCGGGGCCATAGCTGATAAAATACCCATTCCTTTTTTGCCCTTGAGTATTCCCGAAAAGGTGGTGCCGCTGATAAACCTGGCCCTTATTGCCGTTACCATTTACCTCGCATACAGGCTTTTTACGAACACGAAGTTCGCCCAAAAACTGACGAACATCTTGAGGAAGCGGCTCATAAAGAAGCGTATCATCAAGCCCGTTTCGTGCGAAGAGCTTGTCGTTGCAACGGCGGGGTATGGGGTTTCCAAGATTAAAATCCGCGACGACCACCCGGTTCTGGACAAGACGCTTTCCGAATCCGAGCTTAGAAAGGACGACATTACGGTTCTGGCGATTATCCGGGGCCACAAAACGATGCCGAACCCGCGTGCAAATGCAAAAATCCTCCCCGGCGATGAGCTTATATGCTTCGGAAAGTTAGGCGGTATCAGGAAGAAATTCGCATGACCAGCGGACAATAAGTTACGCTGCAATATTATTTTCCCTTTTTTGCTTTTGGGGTCGCAGCTACCGGGGGGCGGTGTAGGGGATTTGGAATATTTTGAAGAGGAAGGCGTAGATGTCGGCCTGCTCTTCGATGACCTTGGAGGTTGGTTTGCCCCCGCCGTGGCCGGCTTTCGTTTCGACGCGGAGGAGGATAGGATTTACCCCGGCGGCCTTTTCCTGAAGCGTGGCGACAAATTTCTTCGCGTGCGAGGGAACGACGCGGTCGTCGGTATCCGCTGAGGTAACGAGGATGGGCGGATTATCCAGGCCGGGCCTGACATTGTGGAGCGGAGAGTAAGCGTAGAGATACTCGAACTGCTTCTTGTCGGCTTCGGCGCTGCCGTACTCCGGTATCCAGTAGCGGCCGACGGTGAACTTGTGGTACCTGAGCATGTCGGTAACGGGGACCTGGCAGACGACGGCGCCGAAGAGCCGGGGCCGCTGGAGCATACAGGCGGAGACGAGCAGTCCCCCGTTACTACCGCCTCTTATGGCGAGCTTTTTGGGGCTGGTGTACTTGTTTGCGATGAGGCATTCGGCGGCGGCGATGAAGTCGTCAAAGACGTTCTGTTTTTTGTCGAGCATGCCGGCCTGGTGCCAGGCCTCGCCGTATTCCCCGCCGCCTCGCATATTGGCGACGGCATATACGCCGCCGTGCTCGAGCCAGACGAGAGTGAAGACGGAAAAACGCGGCTTGATGCTGATGTTGAATCCGCCGTAGCCGTAAAGCAGGGTCGGATTGGCGCCGTCGAGGGAAAGACCCTTCTTATGGGTGATAAAGATAGGAATGCGGGTGCCGTCTCTGGAATAACAGAAGACCTGCCTGGTCTCGTATCCGGAAGGGTCGAAATCGATTTTCGGCTTTTGGAAGACCTCCGGCTTGTTGGTTTGAAAATCATACCGATAGTTCGTACTCGGAAAAAGAAAAGAGGTGAAAGAAAAGAACATTTCCGTATCGTCCTGCCTTCCGGAGAGAGAGCCGACCGTGCCGAGGGCCGGCAGAGGGATTTCACGGACAAAAGTACCATCGAGCTTATAGATTTTGAGCAGGTGGTGAACATCGTGCATATAAGCGACAACCAAATGATTGTTAATAAGGGCAACATAATCGAGTACATCTCTGCTCTCGGGCAGGATTGTGCGTCGATTTGCGAGAGCCGGATTGTTGGTGTCGATAGCGATGATTCGTCCGCGCGGGGCGCCAAGGTCGGTATTAAAATAGAAAACAGAATCGATATTGCCGACAAAGTCGTAGCGGGCGTCGGCGGCATCGAGCAACTTTACGAAGGGGGCGGCGCTCTGAACAGGGCGGTAATAAATTCGATTCTTCGGGTCGGTTCCGTGATAGACGTCGAGGACGAGGAATTTGCCGTCTTCGGTAACAATCGGTACGAAACCCAGCTCTTTGTTGTCGGGGCGTTCGTAGATGAGTTTGTCCTGTGACTGGGGTGTGGCGAGGGCGTGAAAGTAAACGCGGTTGTAATTTGTGCGGTCTTCGGGGGCAACGGTGTTAGGGTCGGGGAAGCGATTGTAGAAAAATCCTGTGCCATCGTGTTTCCAGGCGATACTGGTGAACCGGCACCATTTAAGAGTTTCACGGAAATCCCTTTTGGAATCGATTTCTCGGATTTTGATTTCCTGCTGGTCGCTGCCGCTTTGGGAGAGGCCGTAGGCAAGCAGATTGCCGTTTTCGCTGACGGCGGTGGTGGCTAAAGCAACGGTGCCGTCGCTGCTGAGCAGGTTGGGATTGATGACGATGCGAGGTTGGCTTGCGAGGGTCTGCTGAACGTAAAGGACGGACTGGTTCTGCAGGCCGTCATTTTTCCAGAAGAAATAGCGGACCTTCTTACGGGGAGCCGAATAGCGGGGATAATTCATCAGATTCGTCAGGCGGGTTTTGATTTCGTCCCGGCCGGGAAATGATGCGAGAAAAGTGGACGTACACATATTCTGCTGCGCAACCCAGGCCTGGGTTGCGGCCGAATCGGGGTCCTCGAGCCAACGGTAGGGGGCGGGAACCGCGACGCCGTGGTAAACGTCCATCGTTGGGTCCTTGCGAGCAGATGGAAAAGCTCGTTTGAGGGTCCATGTCTGGGGCGGAATCGGCCTTAGACAATTGCAGAACAGAGCAGCGGAAACAGCCAGAGTAATAAGCAGGCGAAAGTATAAATTTTTCATAATAGACTCTCCATTATTATTTAGTACCTGTTGCGGAAACAGTATTTGTCATTCCTGCCCCCGCTTTCGCGGGGGTAAACTTGTGCCTGCGAAAGCAGGCAGCAGGAATCCAGGTTTTTTCGATATAGACCCCTGCTTCCGCAGGGGTGACAGCACCAGTTTTGCCTTTCCGCAACAGATACTAATTAAGTTTTGTATATTGAGTATCTTGCTTTTTATTACTGCGGCGGTGCAGGCTGACGACGAGAAAAAAACGGACCAGTCGCTTCTTACGCTTGAGCGTATATTCACCGACGAAGAGTTTGAAGGCGAGAAATTCGGCCCGGCCCGCTGGCTGGAAGACGGCTCGGGATACACAACGCTTGAAGATTCGGATACCCAGGAAGAAGGAAAGGACATCGTTCGCTATGACCCGGAAACCGGCAAGGGTGAAATAATGGTCGCCTCGGAACGGCTGATACCAAAGGGCGAGTCGGAACCGCTGGAGATTGACAATTACTCCTGGTCGCCGAACGGGAAAAAGCTGCTGGTTTTCACGAATACCAAGCGTGTATGGCGGACAAACACGAGGGGTGACTATTGGGTGCTCGACCTTCAAAGCGGAAAATTGCGCAAGCTGGGCGGCGACGCCGAGCCTTCGACGCTGATGTTTGCGAAGTTCTCGCCGGACGGCACTCGAGTCGCGTACGTTCACGAAAGAAACCTGTTCGTCCAGAACCTCAAGGACTTCAAAATCAAACAATTGACCGATGACGGCTCGGAAACAATAATCAACGGCACAAGCGACTGGGTCTATGAGGAAGAATTTCACCTGCGGGACGGATTTCGCTGGAGTCCGGACGGCAAATTAATCGCCTACTGGCAGTTCGATACCGAGGGCGTTCGTAATTTCCACCTGATAAATAATACCGATTCTCTCTATCCAAAGATAATCCCGATACAATACCCGAAGGTCGGAGAGACGAACTCGGCGTGCCGGGTCGGAGTAATCAGCTCGGCCGGCGGCAAAACAAAATGGTTCGAGCTTTCCGACGACCCTCGCAATCACTATATCCCGAAAATGGATTGGGCCGCGGACTCCAGGACTATCGTTCTCCAGCACCTGAACCGTCTGCAAAATACCAATGAAGTGATACTGGCTAAGGCCCGCAGGGGGCGTATCCGCAAGGTTCTGACCGAGCGGGACGAGGCATGGATTGATGTTGGGGATGATTTGAAATGGCTCAATAACGGGCAGAGCTTTACGTGGGTGAGCGAGCGCGACGGCTGGCGACATCTGTACTTAGTATCACGCTCCGGCAAAAAGCTCAAGCTGCTGACGCCCGGAGAATTCGACGTGATAAGCGTTCAGAGCATCGACGAAGAGGACGGCTGGGTGTACTACATTGCATCCGGGGGCAATCCGACACAACGCTATCTGTATCGAACGCCGCTGGACGGCAGCGGAAAGGCCGAACGATTGAGCCCGAAGTCACAGCAGGGAACACATTCATACAAAATATCGGAAGATTCGAAATGGGCGTTTCACACATATTCGCGATTCGATACGCCGCCGGTAATCGAGCTGGTGCGCCTGCCGGAGCATAAGACTATAAGGACGCTGGAAGACAATTCGCAGCTTCGCTCCAAGATAAACAAACTCAAGAGAGGACCGGCAGAATTCTTTCGCGTCGATATCGGCGACCCCCGTTTTCACGGGGGCAAGCTTGCCCCTGCAACAGCAGGGGTGCTGCTCGACGGCTGGTGTATGAAACCGCCCGACTTCGACCCGGAAAAGAAATATCCGCTGTTCTTCTATGTATATGGAGAGCCCGCAGGCCAAACGGTACTGGATAAATGGTCGGGGGAAAAATACCTCTGGCACCTGATGCTCACCCAGCAGGGTTATCTGGTAATGAACATCGACAACCGGGGAACGCCGGCGCCCCGCGGGCGGGCGTGGCGTAAGTGCATCTACCGCCAAATCGGCATCCTCGCATCGGCCGACCAGGCCGCGGCAACGCGGGCGATTATCAAGAGCAGGCCCTACGTTGACGCGTCCAGAATAGGTATCTGGGGCTGGAGCGGCGGCGGCTCGATGAGTCTCAACGCTATTTTCAGGTATCCCGAGCTGTACACAGTCGCAATGGCAATCGCCTTCATTAGCAACCAGAGATTTTACGACACCATTTACCAGGAGCGGTATATGGGCCTGCCGGACGACAACGAAGAGGGCTTTAAGAACGGCTCGCCCATAACGTTCGCGCACCAATTAGAGGGAAATCTCCTGATTATCCACGGCACCGGCGACGATAATTGTCACTATCAGAGCTGCGAGGCTCTTATCAATGAGCTGATTGAGCACAACAAGTATTTTTCAATGATGTCATATCCGAACCGCACGCACTCGATAAAAGAGGGCGAAAATACAAAGCGTCACCTCTATGAGTTACTCACCAGATACTTAAACGTAAACCTTCGCCCCGGCCCAAGGCCGATGCAAAATGTGGATTAGAACATGACCATTTATTACACTGGTTAATTGATTATTCATACATAGTTTATCGTGCAGCATAAGATACGGAGCACAAGCGATGAAAAACGGATATTGGCAGAAGATACTGAGGGTAGATCTGACAGACTGCAAATCAACGGTGGAGCCTATAGCCGAAAACGACCTGAAAGATTTTATTGGTGGCGCCGGCTTAGGTGCTGAGATTCTGCGCAGAGAGCTGCCTGAGAAAATAGACCCGTATAGCCCCCGGAACCCTGTTATCTTTGCGACTGGCCCATTCCAGGGGCCTGCAGTGCCTGGTGGGGCCAAATTTAGCATCGTTGGCATTTCCCCACTCACCGGCACGTTTGCCGATACTGCGGCTGGTGCAGCATGGGGGCCGTCGTTGAAGGATGCCGGATATGATGTGCTTATCCTGCAGGGAGTATCTCAGAATCCTGTTTACATTCAAATTGTGGATGATGACGTCCAAATCAAAGATGCCTCTGGTCTGTGGGGCAAAGATACGCTTGAAACGATTGATGCGATTCACGAACAGACGCAGGATGGGAAACTCAGTGTCGCAACTATCGGTCCTGCCGGCGAACGGAAGGTGGCGATTGCATGCATCGCTGTAGATAAACACAGTTTTGCCGGCCGCTGTGGCCTCGGCGCGATAATGGGCGCCAAGAATGTCAAGGCTGTCGCTGTGCGCGGGACAAAGAAGGTTGAGGTGCATGACCCCCAAGCAACCCGTGAACTAATCAAAAAGTGTCAGAAGCAGATTTACGATACGGTCTTAGAAAATGAGTTCAGGATACATGGAACGCCGGGACTTTGTGAGACTGCGGAAGGCTTAGGCGACATGCCCATCAAATACTGGGAGCAGGACGTATGGCCTGAAGGGGCCAAAAAGCTCGGTGGCCCCAATTATACTGACGCGTTAAACGCTAAACCTTTACCTTGTAAATACTGCCCGATTGGATGCCATCGTAAGATTACTATTACCGAGCCTGAAGAATATAGGTATGAAGGGATAGGACCGGAGTATGAGACTCTCGGACTGATGGGGACAAATCTGCTAATAGACGACCCCAAGGTTGTTGCTATCGGCAATGATATTGCCAACCGACTGGGGCTGGATACTATCAGTACCGGGGCTATGATAGGCTTTGCTATGGAATGCTTTGAAAGAGGATGGATTACAACTGACGATACTGACGGGTTGGAATTGAGGTGGGGTGATTCGAGGGCACTCTTTTCTTTGGTTGAGCAGATTGGGCGTCGGGAAGGTTTCGGTGCGATCTTTGCGGAGGGCACAGTCCGGGCGGCTAAGAAGATTCATCCGGACGCTGTAGCTGAGGTGGTGCATTGCAAGGGGCTGGATTTTCCCTCGCACGACCCGCGAGCCTGTATCTCGCTGGCGCCTACCTATGCGACGGGAACGCGCGGTGCCTGTCATTTCCGTGGCCCGTGTGAGGATGTCGAGATGGGTGGCTTTTTCATTCCTGAGGTTGGCATAAAAGAAGGGACGGTGAAGTTCTTTGAAAGGCAGAATCAGAGCAGGCTCGCAGTAAAGTGCCAGGACCTCGGAGTGTTGGTCAATTCGCTGGTATTGTGCATGTTTATGGTTGATGGCGGCGACTGGTCCATGACCGATGTTGCTGAGATGTTTAACGCGATTACCGGCTGGGATTATTCTGTCGATGACTTGATGCTCGCCGGAGAGCGAGGCTTCACAGCGCAAAGGCTTAACAATATTCGGGATGGTTACAATAAGGCCACGGACATCCTTCCCAAGAAAATGTTCAAAGCGGCGGAGGAAGGTTTCCGTGCCGGCAAAGCGATACCGTTTGACGCTTTGATGGAAGACTACTACGCCTTGCGAGGCTGGGATGAAAACGGAGCACCAACGAAGGAAACAATGGAACGGTTGAATCTGGCATAGCTGAAAAAACCACGGCGAGGTATGTCTGATGGTTGTTAACGTAAAACTCATGAGCATGTTCGCCAAATACCTGAAGAATCATCCGGACGGCAGGATAGACGTTAAAGACGGCACAACTGTTCGTGGGTTGGCAGAGACCCTGTCAGATTCTCATGGGTAAACACCGGTCCAAACAATCAACAATTCACTTTTTCGATCTGCTTGAGGACGACTGGGAAAATATCCAGTTGTAATTTTCAGGACAGATTGAAGAGAACTTTGGCACAAAGGCAAAATCCCTTTTGTAACCGGGCCGGAAAGCCTTCACATCGCAAGTGTCGCCAATATCTCCTTAAGTTGTCGTTTGTCCTCGTCCGTTGGGGGCAATAAGGGTAACCTGGGTTTGCCGCAAGGCCTGCCAAGAATCTCCAGGCCGGCTTTGGTTAGTTGGATATATTGCCCAGTCGTTTCAAACATGGTAAATAGTGGGAGCAGTTTGAAGTATAATTCCCTGGCTCTTTCAAAATCTTTTTTGACTACGGCAAATTCATACAATCCAATGCATAATTGAGGAATCATGTTTGCTGCAGGGGCGATCCACCCTCCTGCCCCCATCATTAACATCTCCAGTGCCAGATTGTCGCAGCCGCAGAAAATCCTCATTTTGTCGCCGAAGAGTCTTTGAATCTCCGCTACGCGGATTATATCGCCGGAACTCTCCTTGACGTACGAAATCTTTTCAAACTCAGCCAACCGGGCGATCAGTCCCGGTTGCATATCTACACCTGATGTGCTTGGATTGTTATACAGGATAATCTCAATATCGCTGTTCTCTACTATGGTTTTGTAATGGGCGAAGATTTCTTCATCGTTTGGGTGGCAGTAATAGGGTGGGACGATCATGACTCCATCAGCACCGGCCTCTTGAGCATACTGCGTGTACATGACCGTCTCCTTGGTGGATACCGACGCAGTGCCGACAACGACCGGAACTTTGCCGGCAACTTCGTCAATAACAATGTCAGCTATCATTTTGCGTTCTGCTTCTGACAGGGCCGCAAACTCACCGGTACTGCCGACTGGGATAACACCGTGAATTTTCCCTTCTTCAACAAGATAACTGACATGTTCTCTCAAAGTTGACTCATCTACTTTATCGTCCTGGGTAAATGGCGTACAGAGAACGGCATAAACACCTTGAAATGCTTTAGTCATTATTCAGTCCTTTCGTACTTCTGTAACTTCCTCAAACTGACCCGTATTAGACCGCGAGGAGGTCTCCCAAGCGGCTAATAGCAGCTTTTCCGTAGCTGTATTCGATGAAGTATTTGTCATTTTCCTGCCAGACGATCCGACTCAAAAGTGGAAAACTAATAAATCGAATCCATATTTAACCTTTTGCTAAAGACGCTGAATGGTGATTATAACACAGGAACAGGCGGTTCTCAAGCTAAAGTTGCCTCTTTCACTTAAAAAACCGAACCGTTACAATAAACAGTCGTCCGCACAGGTTTGCAAATCCCAACCTGCGGCGAAGAAAAACCTTACGGCCGCGTCCGCTGGGGCTTTAGTGGTAAGATGGAAGTATGATGATCTCAATTGAATTTTCCCGTTTATCCGCGGGTAACTTGTGCCACAGGTAGTAACTTAAAAATAACGGGTGTGAAATTATTTTCTGGCAAGCAAACTCCCTTATGTCATGCTGAGCGCAGCAAGGCGAAGCGAAGCATCTGGCCATAGAATGAGATGTTACTGACCGAACAAAGGAAACTCTCAGTTCGCAAGTCAGATTTTTCGCTGTCGCTCAGAATGACAAGTGAGTGTAAGACATTACTATGAATAGGGTTACGATATGCCAGAAAATAATTTCGCACCCAAAATAACCAGTTAAGGCTTTATTCGCGGACATCTACTACCCTTAAGGGTATAATAACGATTTTGATGCCAATTACGGACTTTTAATTATGACAAATAACAGGATTAATCGGCGCCGGTTTTTGAAAAAAGTCGGAAGCGGAGCAGTGGCAGCAATAGGATTCATCAACGACGAGGATGCAAACCGAATGCTCTCGCGTCCAAAACGCAGCCCATGGCGCCTTTAGAAAATGCTTCAGGAGGACCGACGAAATAATGCGACTAAGAATTTTTGTACCGGTAATAGCGGCAGTTTTGATGTCCGTTCTTCATAGTTTCGCCGCGGATTGGCCGCAGTGGCGCGGCCCTAATCGTGATGGTGTCTGGCCCGAAGATGGTATTATTCGAAAATTCGACTCGGACCAACTGCCTATTCGCTGGCGTGCGAAAATTAGCAACGGCTACAGCGGGCCGAGCGTTGCCAAAGGCCGAGTCTATGTTACCGACAAGGTGAGCCGGCCGAACGTGAAAGAGCGAGTCCACTGCTTCGACGCCATGAACGGCAGGAAAATCTGGTCTTACGAGTACGAATGCAACTACAACAGAATCGGGCACGGCGACGGGCCGCGCGCTTCAGTCTCTCTCAACGACAACAGGGCCTATTCGCTCGGCGCCGCGGGGCATTTGTTCTGCTTCGACGCATCGAGTGGAAAGGTCATCTGGAGCAAAAACCTCGATACCGAATATGATATACAAAAGCTCTATTGGGGGATTGCCCCGTCACCACTGGTGGAGAAGGACCTGGTCATAGTCCTGATAGGCGGCAGGGACAATGCCTGCGTGGTAGCATTCGACAAGAAGACCGGCCGAGAAAGGTGGCGGGCCCTGGGCGACCAGGCGTCATATTCTGCGCCGATAATTATCGAACAGGCCGGCAAGCGAGTTCTGGTCTGCTTGACGGGCAAGAGGGTAGTCGGCCTCGACCCGCTTACGGGCAAGCTCTATTGGGAATATCCATTCCCGCCGGCAAGAATGATACATAATATCGCAACGCCGGTATTCCACAACAACTATATGTTTTTCAGCGGCTTCTTCGACGGCTCACTGCTGCTCAAATTATACCCTGAAATGCTCGTCGTCGAAAAAATCTGGCAGCGAAGAGGCCCCAGTGAGAAAAAAACCGAGAGCCTGCACTGCAATATATCGACACCCATCCTCCAGGGCGACTACATTTACGGCGTCGATAGTTACGGCGAACTTCGCTGCCTGGATTTATACACGGGAGACCGAATATGGGAGAGCCTGGACGCGGTACCGCAGGGAAGGTGGTCCAATATTCACCTGATTCGAAACGAAGATAGAGTATGGATGTTCAATGAGCGGGGAGAGCTGATTATCAGCAAACTTTCGCCGAAAGGATTCCACGAAATCAGCCGGGCCAAACTGATTAAACCCACGGAGGGTCAATTAGACCAGCGCGGGGGCGTCTGCTGGACACATCCGGCCTTTGCCGACAAACACGTTTACGTAAGAAACGACGAGGAGCTTGTTTGCGCCGACCTTTCGGCTAAGGATTAGGGGGCGAAAGCCCAGGTCGGGTCTTCGCGAAGCACTTTCGAGCGACTCGGCATCGAAGCCTCGAGTACCTTCAAGGCTTCGTCCGCATCAGAAACTTTGTTTCGCACGGCGTTCAAGAGCACGGCCCGCGCAATAAAGGCATAAGAACCGCCGTAGTTGCTGTCCGACAGGGACGGCTTGGTATCGGGCGAAACGACTCTAAAGGTCTTTTCGAACAGTTCCTTCCAGGTAGTATAGTAGCGTTTCTCTTCGTTCTCTCGCTCGCCGACGACAAAGAAATACGGCACACTGTAGCGGGGGTCGAAGTCGTCGGGATGCGTCAGGACGCCGACCTGGAGACGGGTGAAATAATCGCGTGGTTCGGCGGCGGCCGGGTAGCCGGCACGCACGGCGTGGTCGAGCGACCAGGCAAGAAAGTTCTGCTGCCACGGCGCCAGCGTCAGCCACTTGCGCCGCTCCTGGGGGGAGCGCCCGCGAACGTAGGCATCGGAAGCTCCGATAGTGTAAGTCCCCAGCTCCGTCGCATCGGGGCCTTGAATAAAGCGGCGGTAGTAATCCAGGTTATTTTTCACTTTCGAATCGAAATATCGCTTCTCGGGATGAGCATCGGGAGAAATCTTCGCGGCATCGACGAGCTGGCGAAGGGCCCAGGCCTCGCCGCGGACCTGGTCGGGCGTTACAAGACCGGCTTGTTTTTGTCGATACGCGGCGTTCTGGATGAGCATGCACCAGTTCGCCCAGAAGTACATCTCCTCGAGGTAATAGTTCTCGCCCGTGAGCAGATAAGGGACAAAGGCCAGCGAAGGCTGGTGCGCGTTATCGACCTGATACGGAGACGTTTTCGGCTTTATATAGGGTCGGTCGTCAGAGGCGCGTGGAGGAATCTTCTCCAACGTCCCGCGAGGATTGAGCGAATAGCCCGGATGCTCATCGATGGAGAAAATGCGCCCGGTCTTTCTGCTGCGAATGTGGACGGGGAAGCTGCCGGCGAGTTCACCGGTGCCGAGAACCATTTTCCAGGCGGCCCAATCCCGGCTGAAAAGATACCTTGTCGTCCATGTCGGATAGGGGCCAAGGTCCTCCCTCCCGCCGGTGGTGGGGAAATAGGCCATGATGATACCGTTCTCTAAGATTCCCCTCGGCGACTGCTCCCATCTTTTAAGACCTCGTTCAAGTCGCTGTTTAGAGATGACAATGTCTGTATCGTACGGCGGCAACAGCAGCGTAGAGACCAGGTACGGCAGCTCATAGCGAATGTGCGTTTCGGGTGGTTCATCACCCCAGAAAAAAACCTTTCTCCATCGCCCGTGCGCGAAGTGGCCCAGGTTTCGGTCTTTGTCCTTAAGCCAATACGGCATCCGGTGTTTCCAATAGCCGACGTCGGTCTGTGCGAACACTTCTTTGCCGCCCACAGAGACCGTCAGGTCATAGGGGATATTGCCCGGCACATCGACCCAGGGGGACTCGACGACCACTTCAACGCGAACCTGTTTACCGCCCTTGAAGAACCGCAGCCCGAAGAGAACGAGCAGGTTCCGGGTCGAGGTCGCCATTTGGCCCTGTCGGCGGTCCTGCGAGCCGGACTTCCGTCATCAGCGGCCCTTCGAGCCATTTGGTCAGGCGAAAAGGCCCATTTCCAGCCGAAGCCTTACTGAAAAACTCTGCCGCATCTGCCCGGCGCCGGCTGCCATCGGGGAACTGGAAGAGGACCTTTGCCGAGAAACCGCCGGGTAATTTTGTGGCAAGTGCGCGGGCTTTCGGCTGCTTAGGACCCGGATAGATATCCAGCTTTAACGGCCGGCCCGGCTGGACCCGGCTAATAAACGTTGAGATAATCGCGTGCTTGACGGAGCCGTCCGGGTAACGCCGCTTGACGTTCACCTGCGATTGCGTATCGGCCTTTCCAATTTTCAAAAGCAGCGAGTCCTTAACGTCGCCCTTTTTGAACGGATGCGCAAAGGTCACAACGAAGTTACTGCCGATTTGCTGCGGCTCAACGACCACGGATGCAAGAGGAACTTCAGCGGCAATAACGGTATCAAGCCATAAAGTCGCGAACAGTGCAAGGCCCAGCAAGCAGCAAATCCGGGCAAATTTCAAATTTGAGATTTCAAATTTCAAATTCATTCGCCAGTATTTTTGTTCTGCGCAGAAGCTTTGTTTTTCAGCCGGCCAGTGCACTCTCGGCTACATCGCGGATGTATTGCTCGGACGAACCGGTCCGGGTGTCGCGCAGGTGTCTGTATATTCTCATCGCCTGGTCTTTATTGCCGGCTTCGAGAAGGTTTTCAGCCAAAACCAGACAGGCCTTGGTAGCCTGAATTCGCTCCCAGCCTTCGGCGTCGGCGGCCTTTAGCAGCAGCTCCACCGAGCCGGAATCGCCGATACTTGCCAAGGCCCAGGCCGCGGCCAACCGAATCTCACGGTCCTCGGCGCCGAGTGCATCCTTCAACGCATCGACGGACCCGGCGTCACGGACGACTCCGAGATTCTGGACGATAGTAAGCCGACATTTGCCTTCGGCGTCGGGCAATGCGCCTCGAAGCTGTTCGGCGGCGCCTTCTCCGATAGCGGCCAGCGCCTGTGCCGCCGGTTCGCACAGCTCCGGGTCTGTAAGCACCTCGCCGAGGGCTTTGACGACTTCTTTACCGCCGACGGCCTGTAATTCCTGGATAAGGTAAGCCTGTACGCCTTTCGGACGGTCCCCGCCAAGCTGCGAGGCTAATGTCCTTGCGAACCGCCGGCGGAGGCTGTCGTCATCGAGCTTGCAAACATGCAGGGACAGGCAGTGCAGGGCGTAATGGGCCTTTACGTCGTTACCCTCGCCCGGTGTTACGAGCATATCGATGATACCAAGGATGCTATTGATGCCGCCCCTGTGCATTTGGGCGACGGCACGTTCGATTTTTTCCTTGTCTATGTCCGTACAATACATACCCCGCTGGTCGGGGTCGGGCATTTGATTAACAAGTTCGGCAAGAGCCGGTAATCTTCTTCCCATGATAACAGTCCTTTCTATAGGTCAAGCCTGTTTGATTTTTTTATAAATGCCAGGGCGCCCGCATTGGCTGATTGACCAGGCGGTTGGCTTCTTCATCGCCGATGATTTGCTCGGCGACCGGGTCGTAACGCAGCTTTCGTCCGGTGCGAATGGCGATGTTGGCCAGATGCAGCAGGGTTGCACAGCGATGCGCCGCCTCGGCGTGGCCGCCGGGCTGCTTGCGAGTGCGAATCGCTTCGGGAAATCTCACTAGCGGTTCGGGGTCGGGCATCTCGGCGATTTTCTTCCGGTCCTCTTCGCTAAGGTCGCTTAAGCTGACACCGCGTTCCTGCTTACGGTCGTAGGGCTCGCCCCACTCCCGGCTCTCGAATACGAAAGTCAATCCGTCGGCGTATTTCATCTCGACCCATCCCCACATCCCACAGGCTTCCGGGTGCGCCGGAGGCGCGTAGGGCTCAATCTCGACGGGGCTTGTGTAGTCCTTGGCGAACCTCCACTGGATAGGGTCGAAATGGTGCTGGCCCATATCTGCCAGGCCGCCGCCTTCATAATCCCAGTAGCCGCGGTGAGTGCCGCCATGGCGGTGAGGATGAAAAGGCCTCAGCGGCGAAGGGCCGCAGTACATATCCCAGTCGAGACTCTTCGGTATGGGCTGCGGTGTCGCGTTGACCATCCCGCTCCACTGCTTGACTTTCAACCCGCCCGGCTTGATGTGGACACCCTCGCAGTTTTTCAGCAGGCCG
>JAUWPZ010000176.1 GCA_030611315.1 Sedimentisphaerales bacterium | reverse complement strand
GCCGTGGACTCCTTTTTCGTCGACTCTTGGAACAAGCTGTCGCTACTGGGCCTGTTACCGAGGCTGACATCACCCATGGTTACAACTGGTCTCGATTTTGCCAATTTGGGGCAAGGAGGAGCTAACCGACTACCCCCCTTTAAATTATACCCTTAAGGGCAATAAATTCCCGCGATTAGGATTGTAAATTATTGTTTTAAGGTTACTTGCCCGCGAACCCGCCGCGGCGGGGGAAATTTCTTTTCGTGAGCACTATACTATAAGACGAATCCTCCATAAATATCCTTGAGGCGGTAATGCTGCCGATGAAGCATTGGGCAACTACTCATCGGATGACAGACACGCTAATCCTCTCGGCCTGGTGGTAATGCCTTTTACGATCCCCGTCGGTTATTACGGTCCGCAGGGGTCGGTGGTAAGCCACTGATTTGCCATTAAAGCGAAATCCTCATAATCGACAAAACAGTCGCCGGTAAGGTCAGCCGATGGACAATCAGCACGGGCAAAGGTGCTTGAAATTGTATTTAGTGATAATTGAGATATGGAACAATCAGGGTCAATTCTGTTAAGGAATCCTAAAATAACGGGCGGGGCAGCTCTGTCTGGGACTGGCAAAAATACCATACAAAACCGATGAAGGAACGGCGCACTTTCACGCCCAGCGGCACAATTTTGCAACGGCTCTATCCGTATCCGCTGCGAATGTTAAGACGGCACAAGACCTGTTAAGGCACAGCGACCCCCGACTGACTTTGAACATCTATACACACGGTATCCTTGAACACGAAAGAGCAGCTATCGAGAACCTGTCGAATCTTACTGAACCGGTCAAACAGGTAGCAAAGATGACCGGAACGGACGAAAGTGTCTTTGACAGCAGCTTGGCCAGTAGCTTGCACAAACAGAGCGTTTTAGCACGGACTGATTCGGACTGTTCTGGACAGATAGTTTGCAGTAATGATAAAAAAACCGCATTTCCGAATGGGCGATACAGGACTCGAACCTGTGACCCGCTGATTAAGAGTCAGCTGCTCTGCCGGCTGAGCTAATCGCCCCGATT
The DNA here is from genome assembly GCA_030611315.1 of Sedimentisphaerales bacterium. Classification (GTDB taxonomy): domain Bacteria; phylum Planctomycetota; class Phycisphaerae; order Sedimentisphaerales; family Anaerobacaceae; genus JAUWPZ01. The sequence continues at coordinate 5,637 of JAUWPZ010000176.1, read as the reverse complement.
TCAAATATTGAACTTTATAACTGCCACCCCAATATTGCAAGAAAATTCACAGTACATTTTTTACTCTGGCGCCGGCAAGCAAGAGACACAGGTCAGCGTGAGAATACAAAGACAAAGTGTCTAAAACGAAGCTGTTTGCCTGAAGATTCAGCCAAAAAGGGATGCACCCGAACATTTGCTCTCAGGACGTATACATCGTTACTATTCATTATCGGTTTTTGGTCCGGAATATTGTGGCCATTCGTTCGCAGGAACATATTTAAACAATAATAAGTTTCAAGGAAGAAACAAACCTGGTTAAGCCTTCTATGGCACTTTTAACTCAATAAGCTCTAAGGCAGCAGGGAGGAGATCACCTCCTTGCTATCCCCTCTCCTGCTACCAATCAAGCTATAATAATTAAGCCAGCCGGCTCTATAGCGTCCTTCTTCTTCTCAGCCAGCCGACAAGACCAACACCGATGCCGCCGAGCAGAATGGCGCCTGGTGCGGGAATCATCACTAACTGGTCCTGCTTATAGCGGCCACATCTATTAAAAACATTCATTACACGAACATTGCCGATACTCGACCAGAATTTCGCCGTCACTCCCGATAGTGGTCGCCTCCTGGGCATCCTGGTAAAACGTGGTTGCCAAGCCGTCCGGAAGACTTTCGATTTCATCCTCTATATGCCAGATTGCATACTGGAGGGCATCGGCCGAATCACGTCTGGTGCCCCCGACTCCGGCATAGTCGTAGTCTGCGAGCTGCCCGGTAATGAACTGGTGGTACAGATAAGCGGTCATCTGGTCGAGGGGGTCCATTGTACCGCCGCCTGCAGGAGCAGGATTCGTCACTCTGCCGCCCGCACCACCCCTTACGGCGGCGTCGCTGATCTTTACGTAATACTCCTTCGGCCTGTCTGTAGAGTTGAAACGAATATATTCATTCGTTTCCAAACAGAAGGATTCGAACCGGCCAGGAACCTCTCTTAAGCTGGCTGGTGTAAAAGTCCAATGTTTAGGTTCGATTAAGAACTCGCCTCCACCGGTGGTGCCGAAGTTCGGGCCCTTCCATACTGTTATCGATGGCAGTGCAAAAACAGAACCAGCCATGAGAGAACATGCTATCATGAAGGTAAATCCTGTTTTCAGAATTCTACGATTATCTGTCCACCACAATAAAGTTTCCATCAATTGCACTCCTTTTTCGAAAGCTTCCTCCAGAAAGCGGGGTCTTGCCCCGCTCCCCGCTGCTTTCTACGTTTATCACGTCAAACACTCTGAAACTCATCACACTTTGCTTTTGGCTCAGAAAGCTTTGAGGTAGTAGGAAGGAGATTACCTCCTTGTAATCCCCTCTCCTGCTACCAATCAAGCTATAATTAAGCCATTTGGCTCGCTCTCCTCTTCTACAGGGTCGTTCTTCTTTTCAGCCAGCCGACAAGGCCTACACCAATACCGCCTAACAAAATAGCGCCGGGGGCGGGAATGGGAGCAACATCAGTAACGCCAACGACCATGTCGTCGTAGTCCCAGTCGCCGCTTGTGTTATGTTCAAACGCATACCACATTAGCCACTTTGTTATTGCCACCAACAACAAGTGTTTCCCCATAGGTGTCGTAAATTAATCCCAATTCCGTGTTGCCTGAGTTGAGTAACTCGTCAGAGTAAACACGGCCAACTCCAGGAACAGCACTGTCCAAGTAAAAACCAAACACGGAGCCAATGGTCGCGCTTGCAGCACCCGCGGACGCAGTTCCTGCCACAAGGTCAAACTGAACAACCACCTGGTCGCCCAGGCTATCAACTCCACCGAAAACTTCGAGCGTCTCGCCGCCACCGGGGAAGAACCCCACACCGTTGTACTTGTATATTCTTTTTGCTGCGCAGATGACAAGCCAATTGCGGCAGAGCGGCAAATCCGGTCTGGCCGAGCCATAACAGGCCGGCCAGAGTTGCGAGCCAGGCCCTGCGGTCCCTCACCAGGGAAACATAAAAGAATCCCGTCAGGACCATTAATAGCGCTCCGGGTACGGCGGGCAAAGACCGAACGAATGAGGTTTGCGGGTTTGCAGAATCAGCCGGAGGCCTGAGAAATTCAGCCGCGATGTCAGCTAACTGGGAATTAAAGGGTTCGGCAGCCTGGTTTATTTCAGGCGCAAAAGGATAACTCTCCTCCGAACCCGGCGGCAAAGTGCAAGCAATGGAATCCTTGTTGCTTTTACATACCGTCGGAGAAGCGTTTGCCGCCGTAACCATAACAAGCGACAGAAGTACCGCCAACGAATTAAGATTTTTGCCTGATACCATTTCTCCATCTCCTTACGGAGCATCCTCGTCATCAAGCACAAATATTTCGGGGGCCACCCTCAACCAAAAACGATGATAGCCTCCTCCTTATTGGAGCTAAACACTGCGGATAGTATCTCAACATATAGCCGATTTGTCAAGAAAAAAATGAGAAAAAAACCCTATTTTTGGAAACCTTAAGTCTTACCCAGTTCGCCTTTTGCTGACGCAATTGTGGCAACGTGGGGGCTTCGGGGCGTGTGGCGAACGGGGAATTTATCGATACTACTTACAGACTTAAACGCCTGCTCGAAAGCGTGCGCATTCTCAGGGAGCGTTTCCCATCCTGCTCGGCCCAGATAGTCGGGCTGCTGCTGACTTTTATCGAAGATGGAACATTTTTCAGCAGACAGATTCAACAGCGTATGCGAAAGTTTTTCGGGGACATCGTTTTTGATACGGTTATCCACAAGAACATAAGATTGGCCGAAGCCCCAAGTGCCGGCGAGTTCATCCTGACTTACGCCCCTCAAAGCAGGGGGGCTGCCGACTACAAGTTCCTGGTTGAAGAAATACTTAACGACACAGCCTGGGCAGAGGAGACAATCAATGCCAAAACATAGAGCTGGACTCCCAGAAAGACTTCTCGGCGATTTTCGATGGTGTTCGGATTCCGAAAAAAATCCGCGTCTCTCGGCTCGCTCCCGCTCCCGCATCAAATGCCCAAGAGACAAGAAGGCAAATGAAAGAAATAATACATGGAATGAATTACCCAAAGGATTTCGAGTGTATCAAATCGGGATTTGAGAAGCTTTGCAAGGCGAAGATTATTGGAAACGGCAGATTGGTTGAGTGCTCACCGGAAAATCAGCAAGCTTGCGAATTCAGGTTCTTTTTTACAGACAGGTCTTTTTGTAAATGCCGGCTTCGATATTATATTGCTAAAAACTTCCAAAAATAGTATAATGGCTGAATCAGCCGCTGCCGCCTTTGAACGGTAGCTGTTGGAATAAAACAAAAAAATGAGCGCCTGTGAATCCTGTTAAATTCGATTTACAGTGTGTGTGTCGAGGAAATGACGTGGCAAAAATATGGCAAGATGCAATCTCGTCAAGCCGAGAGTCTGGAACAAGCATAGGTATCCTTTTATCGGTTATATTATTTTTATTCGTGTTCAATAATGCCGTTTGCGAAGCGCAACGGCAAAGCAGGCTCAGGCCCGGAAGAGTCCCCTCGCCGCGAACCGAACTTGACCTGGAAACAATCCCCTTTAAGATTGTGCATGAGAGCTACCACGCAACTGAAGGACGCGAGAACTGGGAGCTGCACATGATAAATGCCGACGGCTCCAATCCGGTCAATCTCACCCGTACACCCTATATGGATGAGATGTATCCCCACGTCTCGCCGGATGGTACGAAGATTTGCTTCGTTGCTGATGAAGGGACAGGAAGAAGAAAAATCCGAAACGTTTATTATATGAACATCGACGGAACCGGATGGGTCAAGGTCGCCGATAACGCTCGCCAGCCATGCTGGAGTCCCGACGGCAAAGCCATCGCCTATCTTCGTGGAGAGTATGAACGCTACAGCAACAGAGAATATGCGACCTCGGAACTTCTTATTTACGACCTGCAGACAGGCAAACACACTCCACACCCAAACAGAAAGCTGCACCATATTTATGCCATTTGCTGGTCGCCCGACGGAAATTGGTTTACCGGCGCCGTGCATGGAGGTATGGGTTATAGTAATACCATTCTGGCCTTCGAAGCCAAAGGGACCAGGGTATTTGATTTGGAACGGTGGGGGGTCAGGGGGTGCAGGCCCGACCTTAGTCTTGACGGTAGAAGAATGGTGTGGGGAGAGACCGATTGGGACTTATGTCTCGGCGATATCGACCTGATATCCTCCGCGCCCAGGGTTACCAATGTCCGCAAAATTCTCTCCTGTTATCGCAGGAGCAAAGTCTATCACGTTGACCTCTCACCTGACGGCAAGCACATCGTTTTCAGTTACGGCCCTGTCAAAGGAGGCCAGCAGGTGGGTGGTAAAGCGAAGGGCTGGAATATCTGCATAGGCGATATGGCGGGCAAATGGGTTCAAATAACCACCGACGGCAACCATAACAAAGAGCCTGATTGGGCGCCGATTCCCACAGCGGCTCGCTGAACCGAAGTCTCCCCCGGGCAATATACTTGACTTTATTGCAGGTTCAATTCAAAATAATACTCAGGTAGTCTCTATAAAGCAGACAATATGACAAAGACACGGTGCTCAACAAAAACAGGCATTTCAGCAACAGGCGTATGTGTTGTTTTCGCTCTTGTATGGGTTTTGTTCTCAGTGAACGAGGCTGTTTGCGGGACCCGGCCGAAGGATGGGCTAAAGCTCAGAGAAACGCCCTTACCGCGAACCGAACTCAACCTAAAGCAAATTCCCTTCAAAATCGTGTACGAAACCTACCGTAAAACCAACGGCAAAGAGAACTGGGAGCTGTATATGATAAATGCCGACGGCTCCAATCCGGTCAATCTCACCCGCACCGCCGATATAGACGAGTTATATCCACACGCCTCGCCCGACGGCACGAAGATATGTTTCGCCGCCGACGAAGGAACTGGAACGAGTAAGTCTCGAAATGTTTACTATATGAACATTGACGGAACCGGACGGCTCAAGGTCGCCGATAACGCGCGGCAGTCGTGCTGGAGTCCCGACAGCAAAACCATCGCATATCTGAAGGGAGAGTTTGTTCGCTACACCATCAAGGACTACGCTACCCGGGGAGTTTTCTTTTACAGCCTGAAAAGCCGGGAACACAAACAACACCCGAACAGAGCTTTGCTCCACCTTTATAATATCGCATGGTCGCCTGACGGCAAGTGGTTTGCCGCAACGGTACATGGGGCAATGGGCTTTAAGCACGCCATACTAACATTCAGGACCGACGGAACTAATATCTATGACTTGACAAAGTATGGGGTAACGGGCTGTAGGCCGGATTTCAGCCTCGACGGCAAGAGGATAACGTGGGGCCTGACCGATTGGGACTTATGTCTCGCCAACATTGACACTAAATCTCCTGCACCCAGAGTCACCGGTGTTCGGCGTATCGTCAACTGTCGAAAAGAATACGAAGTGTACCATACTGATTTCTCGCCGGACGGTAAATACCTTACTTTCAGCCATGGGCCAAAGGGCCAGGAACAGGTAGGGGGTAAGGCTCCCAACTGGAACATCTGCGTAGCCGATATGGAAGGCAAATGGGTCGAAATCACCACCGACGGCAACCATAACAAGGAGCCGGACTGGGTGCCGATTCGAGCTGTGAATCGTTGAACCCGAAGCGCTATTCCTCTCA
>JAUWPZ010000124.1 GCA_030611315.1 Sedimentisphaerales bacterium | reverse complement strand
GCCGTGGACTCCTTTTTCGTCGACTCTTGGAACAAGCTGTCGCTACTGGGCCTGTTACCGAGGCTGACATCACCCATGGTTACAACTGGTCTCGATTTTGCCAATTTGGGGCAAGGAGGAGCTAACCGACTACCCCCCTTTCACTAATTCACTCAATCTCTCCTCTACCATCCGTCTTCTGACTTCTGTTCTCTGTCCTTTGTCCTCCGTGGCTTCATTCCTATTGCTGACTTGGCCAGCAGAATCACCTGTTTGCAAACGCTTTTGCAGACGTGAAACAGCGAAAACCTTATTGGGATAAGCTCCGGCGGCTCGAAGTCCGTACATATACTCTCGGAAAAATCATCGCCGAGTGTCTCAATTTTTTCCACGTTTGAACAGCCGAACCCTATTTTGTTTGCTGTTTGGATAATCGGGACATCATCGGCGCTTATATTTATGAGCTTGCAGCATACGGCCTCGCACGCTATCGGGTCCGTCCCCCCGATAAGCCATCCTAAATCTCTGGCTCTGCCGCTAATTGGCCCCGGCCCATCCATCGCCACAACCCCATCGATAATCGTCACCGCCGGATTGAGAAATTTGTATATATCGATGAGAAACTCGCAAAAATCCTCCGCATTACCGCCTTTTCTAAAGTGCCACAGTGCCTTTCGCTTGCCCGTAACGCAGCCGAACATATTTTTGACCGCGAAGGTCGCCGTCAGTTGCTGATGCGTTTTGAGCTTGGGCATATTGAAAATGACATCTGCGTCCAGTGCGACCGAGCTTATGCCGACCTTCGTCCCTTTCTCTCCTGCCCGGCACCATCTTGTTTTATCAAGCTGTTTTACCGGAACGTCTAATTTCCTCAGTTCTTCCTCCATCTTCAGTTTCTTCACACACGCAAAGACGTTGCCCCAGGCCGGCGAATCCCCAACGAAGGGCCTCACGCCGATATCCTTCAATATCCGCGCCGTCTCGAGAATTACCGCAGGGTCCGTCTGTGTGGCGTGATGCCGTGCTTTTGGAGCGATGAAATTCGGCTTCAGAAGCACCCTGTCTCCCCGTCTTACAAATTTTTCCACTCCCCCGAGAAGCTCGAACTGTCTTTCTATTGCTTCGCCGATATTCCGCCGGTTGTAGTCATTGCATCGAGTTAATGCTACCGTTGTTTTGGGCATGTTCCGGTCAATAGTTTAATCCCGTACAAACCAGCACAAACACTCTCACGGATGGTTTACGTTCGGGCAGCTTACGTTTGCTCTCGTTGAAAAACACCGTTCCTTCCGGCGTCGTGAAGAACAGACCCGGCAGGGTAGTCAGGTCGCTGATATATTTATCCGGCCCCAGAAGGATAAAATCATCCGGGCTCATATTCAGCCCGAACGCCGCCGATGTAAACCCGACATCCTTCCCTTGTGCCCGTTTGGACAATCTCGGGTCTGAAGGTATTTTCGGCAGGGTAAATACCGGATGCGCAACCACCTTGCATACACCTCTTGAACCCGGGATTTTGTCGGCCTTTATCCGCAGGGCGATGATACCGGGTCCAATGTCCGCTTCTTCTTTTGTGCCGTCCGTTGCGATGTAAGTGATTGTACGTTTATCGTCAAATCCCGTGATTATAAGGTCATTCGGTTGCCCGTCGCTCAGCAGCAGCGATATTTTCACCATTCTCTGACAGCCTGCCGCTATCAGTAGGTCCCGGACATTGTTCCACATTTTCACCCGCCCGAAATGCACGGAGAACAGGTTTGCCTTGAACACTTTATAATTGTTAAATAGCAGCGGCCTCGTGTACAACGCCAGCTCGACTTCTCTTAGCTTGCCGGCGTTCTCAGCAGGCATCTCGAATATATGAACGTCGAAGTTTATTGTTTTCAGCAGACGAATCCCCGGCTTTTTGACGCTTGGTTTTGTAGCTATCTCCCCGATTTTCACTTTCTCCCATATCGCCTCTTCTTTCGGCCTGTTACAACCTGTCAGGCACAGCATCAGCCCGCTCAATACCGCTATTTCAAAGCCTCGATTCATACAAATATTATAACAATTCCACCTGTATTTGTCAATCAGCTTGTGGCCCGCGTGTCATTCTTAAGTGGAACGAGCCTTTAGCCCTGAGCGAAGCCGAAGGCGAAGAATCTCCCTTCGACGCCGCAGGTTCGCCGCGGCGAATTCATCATTCCTTATTCGATACCTGTCCTGAGCACAGTCGAAGGATTCGACATTCGATATTCGACATTTCCTCTCCCTCTGTCATTCCGCACTTGATGCGGAATCCAAAACTTTTGAGCTTTGCGCTATGGTTTTACACTTTACATTCTAACTTTTGATTTTTTCTGCCCTCTGTCTTCTGTCCTCTGTCTTCTGTCCTCTGTCTTCTGTCCTCTGTTTTTTGCCTTGACCTGCCCCATTGTTTTGGCTTTAATAATGTGATTGTTTGTGCAATGAGGATTCAAATTGGAAAGGTCTGACGAAAATGAAAATCAGCAAAAGAGCTCAGCAGGTTCCGCCCTCGGCTACGATAGCCGTTACTTCGCGGGCGATGGAATTAAAGGCACAGGGAATCGACGTAGTCGGTTTCGGCGCGGGCGCTCCGGATTTTGATACGCCTGACTATATCAAGGCCGCCGCCGTCGAGGCCCTGAATGCAGGCAAAACAAAATACACGCCAGCCGCCGGAATAATCGAGCTGCGCACCGCCATCGCAGAAAAGCTAAAAAAGGAAAACAGCCTCGATTACTCCCCAGAACAGGTCATTGTCAACATCGGCGGAAAGCACTCGGTTTACGAGGCCATGCAGGCCGTCCTCGACCCGGGAGATGAGGTTCTTTTGCCTACGCCGTACTGGGTAACTTACCCGGAGGCCATAAAGCTCGCCGGCGCTGTCACCAAAGTTATCCAAACCACCAAAGACACCGGCTATAAGATTACCCCCGCACAGTTGCAACAGGCCCTCACCCCTCAAACCGCTATGTTCTTAATCAATTCACCGAATAATCCGGGCGGTTTTACTTACACGCCTGATGAGCTAAAAGCCCTTGCCGCCGTTCTCGAAGGGACCGATGTCATCGTGCTTTCGGATGAAATTTACGAAAAGCTCATCTACGGCGATACAAAATTTGTCAGCTTTGCCGCGCTTAGCGAAGATGCCTTCGACAGGACCCTTACTCTGAATGGCTTCAGCAAGGCCTTTTCAATGACAGGCTGGCGGCTCGGATACACCGCCGGCCCTCTCGAAGCCATAAAGGCCATGGGACGCCTCCAGTCACACATGACTTCCAATCCCGTTACTTTCGGCCAGTATGCTGCAATTGTCGCCCTTGGCGAGCCCGCCGAAGCGGCTATCGAGGCAATGAGGGCCGAATTTGAGAAACGGGGACGCTATATGGCCGAGAGGCTCAACTCCATCGACGGCGTTGAATGTTCTCAGCCGACCGGGGCTTTTTACTGTTTCCCTGATGTTTCAGCCCATTATGGCCGAAATATTAATAACGCCGATATTAAAGGCAGTATGGACTTCGCTAAGGCCCTGCTCGAACAGGCAAATGTGGCCCTTGTGCCGGGATTGCCGTTTGGTTGTAACAACAATGTCAGGTTGAGCTTTGCTTGTTCGCTCGAACAGATTAAAAAAGGATTAGACAGACTGCAAAAATGGCTCAGTCAATAAAGCCCGAATGAAAATTATTAAGGGGCACAGAATATGGGAAGAAAAGCCAGCTCTTCCGGTGGACGCAAGAACAAAAAACGCGGCAACTTATCAGATCTGCGAGTTCAGCAGCCGTCGGCTCCTGAACAGGGAGAAACAGGCAAAATACGACAGGCCCTGTCCGGCTGGCCTATCATCATCGGCTGGCTGGCAATGCTCATCTTCACCTTCCATGCCTGCACACACATGGTCGCCGCCGGAGATACCTGGGTCGCTATGGCCTGTGGACGCCACTTCGTCAATCACGGTGTCGATACCGTCGAGCCATTCAGCGCAAATTCGCATAAACCCGGCCCCACACCTGAAGAGATTGAAACCTGGCCCGATTGGGCGCAGTGGATTACCGACAAGGTCGGACTCGATGCCGTTAAATACTGGCACCCCACCGGCTGGGTCAATCAGAACTGGCTCACACACAAAATCTTTTATTCGTTGACCCCCAAAGCATCCTATGCCGACGGCATAAGTTATACTTCGAATGCCCTGGTCTATTGGAAGTTCACTATTTACATTTTGACCGTGATTTGTGTCTTTTATACCGGCCGATTATTGGGCGCCAATCCCGCTCTCTGTGCCGTTTTCGCATGCTTTGCTATGTTCATCGGGCGCTCCTTCCTCGACGTTCGACCCGCGGGTTTCTCGAATCTGCTCGTCGCGGTCTTTTTGCTTATACTTGCTCTTACCACGTATCGAAACATATTGTATATATGGCTCGTCGTACCGCTCACTGTCTTCTGGTGTAACGTCCACGGCGGATACCTGTATTTATTCATAATACTTTTTCCCATCGGGCCGTTCGTCCTTCCACACATTTTAACGAACTTCTCAACAAAAAGGTTCGTTTCCATCGGCACAAAAGGAATATACCATACTGTCGGCGCCAGCGCCGGCGCATTTCTCGCAATGATTATTTTCAATCCCTTTCACTTCACCAATCTCACGCACACCTTTGTCATCAGCCTCAGTAAAAACGCCGCAAGGTGGCGCGATATACACGAATGGCACCCGGCTTTCTCCTGGAAAAATCCCGTCGGAACCGCTCATCCGTTTCTGGTCATGCTTATTCTGAGCATCTGCTTACTTCTGCTTTGGATGTTTTCGAGACTTCTAAAGCCCAGATTCCTAAAAGCCCCCAAGAATGAGCTCGAAGTCCAAAGAAGGTTGTTCACCACTCTCTCGAAAATCTTCGGTTGCGCCGCGGCTGTCATGATAACCTGGGTCTCATTTATTAGCCTCTCATTTCTAAATCTCAATTCCGCCGACTTCTTTATATGCGCTCTCTTTGTGTTGCTCTTGTTACTCTGTATCTATAAAAGCGTACACTTTATTTACCTGGCGATTCCGTTGATTTTGCTCTCATTATGGTTCGCTGCTTCTGTGAATGGCTGTGCCGGCAGATATATATATCCTTTTATTTTATTGCCCACTTTTGTCATTCTGTACTTTTTTGCCTCGGTGTTCTCCAAAAAGGTCGCCTTCAAAGCGCCGAACATCGCTTTTGTAGCCGCCGCCGCGATAGTCTCCCTGTTTTTAATGATAAGTCTTTTTGACCCTTTCCGAAAATTCGGCCTCACTCCATGGCCCGAAACCGGCCTCCTTGACTGTATAAAAGTGTACTTTGGAAGAGTCTGGACCACCCTGATTTCTTCGAAACAATTCTTCTCTCTGGTACGTCCCTGGCGGCCAAAATATGAAGTCCCCGCACAGGGTTATAAAAGTCTCTTTCCACTGCTTTATTTGGTAAACATCCTTTCGGTTGGTCTATGGCTCGCCGTCCCTTATCTAAAAGGTCTTTTAAGTTCGGCACAGGAAAAAACCGAAGCGCAGTCTCAGGCCGAAGAAACCCAGTATCAATGGCCTAAAATTGATTTGGCCTTGATGGCAGTCGCCGCACTTACCATTTATATGGCATATCGTTCAAGAAGATTTATCCCGATAGCTGCTTACGCGGCGTGCCCGCTCGCAGCGGTATTAATCGACCAGATAATTCGGACAATCTCGGCCGCTCGAAATTTCCACAGAAAAAATCGCCTGACCGTCTCGCCGATGTCACCTCAGCTCCGGTCGTTTTTCGCCGTCGCGGGAATCGCCGCCGTACTCTTTTTCGGACCGTGGTGGGGACTGAAATTCAAACGAATTTATCTCGACGCCTGGCCCGCTGACCCAAAGCTCAACTCCGTCTTTATGAGAATGACTGCCTCCGATGCGAAGCCTTTTCGAGCCTTGAAATTCATTAAGGATAATAAGCTGAAAGGTAAAATGTTTAATTACTGGACCGAGGGTGGGTTCATCGGCTGGGGACAGGAGCCCGACCAACAAACCGGACATACTGCACTGCAGTTATTTATGGATGGAAGGGCGCAGGCCGCTTATGACAGAAAGGCTTTCGACGACTGGACCAGCATCATAGCCGGAGGACCAACTGTCGCAAGTGCGCGCGCCAGAGGACAAAAGTTGACGCCTGCACATTACAAAGAAATAGGAAAATGGACCGACCAACAGCTCACAAATCGAGATGTCTGGGTAACTTTAATGCCCGCCGCGCAGTTTGATAAGCCTTTTGTCAGGGGACTTGAATATAATCCGAAATGGCGAATTGTCTTCTTTAACAACAAGCAAAGACTATTCGTCGATATGGCGACGCCACAGGGAAAAAAGCTTTTCGACGGCATACTTAATGAACAAAACATTTACCCCCATGATTTCGAGACAAACCTTATTCGTGGCCATACTTTGCTCTTATATGGGCTCGAAAAGAGCGACAAAGAAGCAGGCTTTGAATTACTCAAAAACGCCTTCAAGCTGAGACCCTCACCGGCGCCGATGGTCGAAATAATTATTGTTGCCTGGAAAGAGCCGGAGTTGAGACCAAAAATCATTGATTTCTGCGAAGAAAAATTCGACGGCTTCGTACAGAATAAGCAGCTTTACATCGAACAGCACGGCTATCGCTTCAAAATCGAAGCCGCGCGTTTGGCTGCCGTTCATTTGCAGAAATACGCAAGAGCCAAAACGCCCGCTAAACTTGCCGAAAGGCTCAAAAAGTATCCTCAGGCCGATGCCGATTCTAATGCCGTATTGTCCAGTAACGAGCTCGCAAAATTTTACATCGCCACAATAAACCGGTATGCAAGTGAGCGAAACTGGATCTCTAAAACAAAGAGGTGGTAACCCGTGATAGCTGAATCTGGTGACCATGGCCCCGTAACATACACCTCGTCTAACGAGCGACGAGCGACGAATTCTATCAGCGTTTTTTTCCCTTGTTATAATGAGCAGGAAAACGTCGCCCGGACCGTTAAACAGGCGTTCGCTGTCCTCGAAAAGCTCAACGCGGACTTTGAAGTAATTATTGTTGACGACGGCAGTTCCGACCGGACCGGACAAATTGCCGATGAAATCGCCGCCTCGAACAGTAGCGTAAAGGTCGTACACCATCGGAATAATCTCGGTTATGGGGCCGCCCTGCAATCAGGTTTCAAAGAGGCGGCAATGCAGCTCGTCTTTTATACCGATGGCGACGGCCAGTTCGATATCAGCGAAATGCCGCCGCTACTGCCGTTGATGGAAAAATATGATATCGTAACATGCTACCGCCTGAATCGTCGGGATAATCTGCTTCGAAAAATCAACGGCTTCTGTTGGACAAAACTCGTTTGCTTGCTCTTCGGCCTGAAAGTCCGGGACATCGATTGTGCATTCAAATTATACAAAAGAAAAATTTTCGATAATATTAAAATATCAAGTACCGGTGCTCTGATAGATACTGAAATCCTCGCTCGCGCTGTACGCAAAGGATATTCTCTGACACAAAAAGGCGTACATCATTATCCGCGAACAGCCGGCGAGCAAACCGGTGCGAATTTCCGCGTAATCTTCCGTGCCTTCAAAGAGCTTTTAAGGCTGCGCAGAAAAATCCGAGACGATACTTGATTCTTATTGACGTCTGTGTTGTTATTGGAGCAAACCGTAAAATGAGTTTGCGGTTCTTGCTTTAGCCGTCGCCGGTAAGCCTGCCCTGAGTGGAGCCGAAGGCACGACAATGCAAATTTCATATTTAGCCCCCCAATTTATGGGGGGTTGTTCAGGCAACACGATGTAGAACGAAGCATAGATAGTTCCTTTTGAAAAATTAAAATCAATAAACCAATACATCGGATATGGTCAAAATAAATGTCAATCTGTTCATATACGGTTCGCTCCGGGACAGGAGAATATTCAAGTCCGTCAGCGGCCTCGGTTTCACTAAAAAAGCGTCAAAAATCGACCGACACACCCTTTTTGCAGAACCCGCCTTGCTCCCGCGACATCGAAGGGTCAGCCCCGACAACGTTTATTATTATGCCGTCGCCGCACCGTCCTCGAGAATAGATGGATTCGTAATCTACGATGTCCCTCCCTCGGCAATGGCTGAAATCGACAGGTACGAAGGAAAACGATACCAGAGAGGAACCGTGAAGGTGAACACCGCCGCCGGCCCCGTCGAGGCACAGGCGTACTTGGTAACTCACGAGTCCATGGAAAAGCACTTCGGCGACAGGTTCCACGTCAATCTCATACACGAGCTTTGGCTCAGAAAACGCATCGTCAGGTTTCTCAAAAGGCACACCAGGCCCGGCGAGAGAACGGTCGACGCCGAGCTGGAACGAATAGCCGACAGAGAGCTGCTCGCAACAACCGAGCGGGACCTTGTTATGAGCCATTATCACGCCGATGCTGTCAGCGATTATTATCTTGAGCACGAGCTCGACCGGCCAAGACCTTCTATAAAGCACTTATACGATGACCAACAGGCACTGCCCTTTATCGAAAAATATCTGGCTCTGGTCATAAAGCAGGTACTGCTCAGTCAGCTCGAGGAAAGAATACAGTCCGAATACCGGTTTGAACTCGAGCACATGCGAACTTCCGATAGGTATTTCAAACGCTCCCTGAGTATTCTGGTGGCTTTGAGAATGATAAACGCCAACAGCTCCGCCGTTGATTTAATCATTGAGCAATGCCTTCGAACAATGCCTTATCGGAAATACGACCTCATCGATTACGTCAAGTATGCCGTGAGGGCGGCAAAAAGTATGTTTGATACGCGCGTTGCCTCGGCCAACTTGAATCGCATTCGTTCCAATTTTCAGCCGGGACTTGTTCCGCTTGGAATTGAGGTCGAATTGAGCAATCTCGGCGCCGCTGCCGTCGAGCCACAGAGAAGCCTGCAGAACAGAACCGACCCGATTTATGACGGCTTTAGATATTTCTACGATTTTCGACTCGACGTCTTGTCCTGGAAGCTCGGCGGTTATATAGACGACCATACCGGCTCGACAGACCAGGCCCGACGCCGAGGTTTTCTTGAGCTTGCTCCCGGAAGGCTTAACATCGCAGGCGAGCTTTCTCGGCCCGCAACCGCAGACCCCGGGCTCCTGAGTAGCCTTATACACGAAATCGCAAATTTCTTCGACGTCCGACCGCATAGTTTGCACCTTTCTTTCCAGCTTCGAAAAAATCAAATCGGAAAACAAAAAATCCTGCCTTTGGGCTTTGTAAAGTGTCTCCTTGTCCTCGGCGGAGGCCCCGAAAGAAAAAAAACCGGCAGACTGTGGGTATCGAGGATGGGATATGACGAGATAACCCAGTACGCTTATGGAGAGGAGCTTGTCTTCGCGAGGACCAGCAAACGCAGATGGTACCTCGGAGGCGACGAAATCGCCGACAGGCCTCCCGCACAGGCCACCACACACGTCCAGCAGTATAAGTTCATTCGCCTGGACGGAAAGATAAATTACGAGCCCTTCATCCTCTGCCTAAAAGGCCTCCAGCTCGCCTACAATCCCGCCGATTATCTCAGCGCCGAGCAGTTACAGGCAAGCAGCAGATTCCGACGAGAATACGAGGAACTGAAACAATGGGCCGCCGAGCCTACCCAAATCGGCCACCAAACGATAAAAAAGTTTTTAAGCACCGTCCAGTTTGGCCTCATGAACGAGGGACACCGTCGACCCGTACACAGATTGCACTATATCGACTGGGCACTAAGCTGGATTGACACACAACTGCGCAGCTTCAACCGACAGGTCCGCGAATCGCTCAGCTCTACTTAGGGCATCTCGCAAAAAACTCATTTGTCAGTGTCGTTCTTCGGGTACTTTGGTCATTTGAATTTTGGATTTGTTTCGATTTTCGATATCTCCTCATTCACTCATCAACGCATCTACCCATCCACAAACAACGAACAATGAACTAATCTCTAATTCTCTGTTCTCCTGACATCCGATTCTCTGCCAGTTTTCTTATCGCAAACCGGGCCACTTCCTCGTGGTCGAAAGCCATATTCTCAGGTAGCTTATCGATATCGAACCACCTTGCTTTTGCCGCATCGTCCCCCGCCTTTATCTTGTTACGGCCTTTTTCCGCAATCCCCATAAACACAATCGTAATCTGCCTGCCCCGCGGGTCCCGACCGATTGTCCCGAACGTCCGCATCTGCTCCAGGTCAACGCCCGTCAGCCCCGTCTCCTCCTCTAATTCCCGCACCGCTGCGTCCTCCAGCTCCTCGTCAAGCTCGATAAACCCCCCCGGCAGCGCCCACTGTCCCTTATAAGGCTCTTTTCCGCGTTCGATTAACAGCAGCTTCGCTTTATTCCCGGCAAAGGTAAACACCGCCGCGTCAGCCGTAACCATCGGCCTCGGCCAGTCGTAAACGTATTTCCCTTTCTTAGCCATACGACACTGCCACCACTTGAAAAATCATATACCCATTCGGCATCGGTGCATTATATTCTATATATTAGGTTATGATTTGTACATTGTATAGTGCTCTCAGTTGAAATTTCCTGTTTGTTCGCGGGTAACTTGTGCCACAGGTAGTGGCTTTAGAACTAAGTTACAATCTTACTCGCGGGAATTTACTACCCTTCAAGGGTATAACCTTAAAACAATAATTTACAATCCCAGTCGCGGGAATTTATTACCCTTAAGGGTATAATTTTTTTTGTACTCGGTTGTATCGGTGTGGGTCTTTGGGCGGCTGCACAGGCGCAAAACGATTGAAATCTGTTTTGCTTGGAGGTTGTGGTGGGTGAAAAAAAGAGTAATTTATGTGATTTTTTTTCTTGA
>JAUWPZ010000120.1 GCA_030611315.1 Sedimentisphaerales bacterium | reverse complement strand
GTGTCTGACCACTCCACCATGTCTGCGACAGTACATGTTATATTGCACGTGGCACTGACGGACGGCGGCTCAGCCGACACCAAATTTGAAGCCAAAAACAAATCAAATACTGCCAACACGGCAATAAATAAATAACTTCTCATTTTCTACCTTCCTCCTTATGCGTAGTCCTACTGATTTAATAATCATTGTATCAAAACCAGCAGGTGAAAGTCAAGAAAAATAGATTTATAAGGCGTAAAATCTTAGTGGGTCTTATAAAAATGCCAAAACGGGGAGCGCATTACACGTATGCGTGAAAATGCAAATCTACGTAAAGCGGCAACCTGATAAAGCCGACAGCAATAAAAAGGGTCCCTAAAGTGCAAAAACAAAATATTGGGGGTCGAAATATTGGGGGTCGAAATATTGGGGGTAGTAAAGAAAGGGGGTAAATTATCAAAACCTCAACCGTTCAAAAATGAAAATTGTCTGGTTACGAAGAAAACGAAAAGAAAAGGAGAGTTAAGATGAGAAAGTTAATTATCACAATGACAGTAGTAATGGCGTTCTGCCTTACTACGAATTCAGCACTGGCCGGTGATGCAAACGATACCGATGCCGCTGCGTGTGCTATAACTGCATCTGTCGACCAGATTGTCGAGTGGGAAGGGCCCAACATCCCGGCCATAGGAATAGCCGCCATAACTTCTCAGGCCGCTGTTCCGGACAGCAATGAAGTATTTACGCTCTGGGTGAACTGTAATGTCAACCTCACCGCCGACAATACTGAGACAGTAGCTCGGCTGGCGCACGCCTCTACCGGTGACTACCTCGTTACGAAGTATAAGATATCAACCGATCAGGCCGGTACCGAGGGCACCGGCACCGGCGCCACCACTGGCGCTGTGGACGCTAGTAGTTCAGATGAATGGACGGTACACAGTGATTTCCTGAAGGCCGAGGTAACGGCACCATTAGCTATAACACACATTGATAATGATGGTGCGGTCGAGGTTACCTTATATGTCCAGGCCTCCAACGATATGACTGGCCAGAAAGAGGTTGCCGATGCCGGTAACTACGCTTGCACCCAGACCATTACGGCTACCTGGACAAGCGATTAACTTAAGAGATAGCGGATAGCGTAGAGCGTAGAGCGGATAGTAAAAAACTAAACCCTAAACCCCCTAAATGCTATACGCTAATCGCTAATTTGACAGGAGTTAAGGATAAAAGGGAAAATTATGAAAAGGAATTCGCGTATATGTGGCTTTGGAGGAGCAGGGTTGATTGCCCTGCTCTTTTTTATTTTATCCTCTAATGTTTTGGCTGGAACGGCGGTCAGTCCGCTTCAGCAGTGGGTTGAAGTCAAGCCAGGCAGGAAAGCAACTTTCTCTATTACGCTAACCAACAACAACAGAGGACCGGGCAGCCGCCCCTGTCCTGTCAGTGTGGAAGTGGTTGATTTTGCGGTTTCCGATAGGGGACAGCTTTCCTTTGGCCAGGAACAAAAGCACTCGCGATCTGCCGTGGATTGGATTAGTTTTGAAGAGAATGAATTTGTTCTCGAGCTGGGCGAATCCAGGAAAATGAAAGCAACAGTAACAGTTCCAATGAATGCCGATGGTGATTATTGGGCTGCTGTTATGGTGAGACTGGGCAAATTCAAAGAGGGCGAAAAGGGTGTGCAGGTCAAGTTCCGAACCGCATCGGGTGTATTCATACATGTAGCTCGAAGAAACTATATCGAACGCGGAAGTGTTATTGACGCAAATATCGTTCTCCCTGAATTTGACCCCATTAGAAACTCCACAAATAACCCTGAACGCTGGAAAGGAACGGTTTCTAACGGGGTTGACCCAAACGAAAACCTTGCTAAGGAACCGAATGAGGAGGAAGGTTCTGAAGAGGCCCGGCAGAAGCAGGCGCTTAAAATCAACGCAGAGCTGAAAAATGATGGGTTGATAGCTTTTCTGGCAAGAGGAAAAGCGTACCTTTATTCCGATGGCTGGCGTAGAATAGCCACTATTCCACTGTACTCAAACCGTAGACGCGTTTTGCCCGGCGACAGTCGCTGGTTTACCGGCGTGATGGCACAGCCATTGCCGGCTGGTCAATACAAGCTGCGCACGTTCTTTGCTGCCGATTCGAAGTACGGGCGTAAGATAACCAGGGACATGGAGTTTTCAATAAGTGAGGATATGGCACGTACATGGGCAGAAAATTTTGTAAGCGATGATGACACACAAACACTGAATATCAAACCACAACAAATTGAGTTAAAATTGACTCCCGGGCGTTTAACTACTACCAGATTTAGGGTTGCAAATAAGAGTTTAGGTACTGTAGTTACCAGTTACCGGGTTGAAAGCAAAGAATCACATAAGGATTGGCTGGAACTGAAAACAACCGACTTTGCCTTTGCTCCAAATACAGAGCGTTCCATGACCTGCCTGGTCAAGGTGCCTTCTGATGCTCAACCGGGCCAATACGACTGGACAATCCATGTTGATGCGGAACGTTCGGGTTTAACCAGTGAAGGACAAAGTAATATTAAACAGTACCAAATTCCTGTTCGTATTGTGGTAAGAGACATTGGTTATATTATAGCAGGCAAGGAAAAACGACCATAATCATGTTAATGACCGCAGAAAAACAAGGTGAAACTGTAGTAGTGAGACTGTTCGTATTGCTGGTAGTGCTGTTCGGTTATCCTGCCGTCGCGGACGAACCTAACGTTAGCAGTGCTGTATCTAACGAAGTAATAATGGTCAATAATATATGGTTTGATGTGCCGCTGTCTCAGATTTTTCGCGATATATCAATAGAAACCGGTGCCATTATAGCCTGCTGCCCTCGTGTACCTGACCCGCTCATTTCGCTTGACGCTGGCTCAGGTAAGCCACTGCAAGAGTGTTTGCAAGAGCTTGTGGCCGGGCAAGGCCTTTTCGTTTATCAAAAAAGCAAGCGGTTCTACCTTATTAGCTGCGGCGAACCTACGTGCCCGATTTTCCTGGAAATCGCAGACTCGAAACGGCTCTACCTCAAATATATAACCGCCAAGCATCTCAAGTCCTGTCTTCTGAAGCCTGTCCAGCAGTACGTATTCAGCGGGGAAAGGCAGAATGAGGTGCTGATTTATGCAGTGCCTGAAATTATGAAACATATTATGGAAATCGTCGCCAAGCTGGACATTCCCCGCCCACAGGTGGTACTGGAGGTACTTGTTGTGGATCTCTGGGAAGAAGCCAGCCAGGAGTTCGGCATGGATTGGGAATTCTCCCGTCCCCACACTTCTCTCGATATGAAAGGTGGTATCGGAATTTTTACGGGTGTGGCAAAATACACAAGCGTACCGGAAGCTGAATTCACAAATCTGCTTTTTACCCTCAAGATGCTGGTCGGCGAAGGAAAAGCCGGCATAAGGTCCCGGCCACGGGTAGCCACCCTCAACGGGGAAAAAGCTACCATAGATGTATCCCTCGAAGAATACTTCTCCATTGTTACGGACCTCGGCTATTATGGTGGTGCGCTGCGGACGCAACTTCAGATAATCAAGTCCGGCGTGCTCCTGGAGATGACACCACACATAGGCGACAATAACGACATTACAGTTGATATTCTTACCGAAATCAGCGATGTAGCTTCTCGTCAAAGCCAGGTAGCCGGGAACAATTCGGGGAACCTGCCGATAATTCGACGCCGTAAGGCCGACACTTGCGTCCGGGTCAAAGAAGGTGATGCAATAGTCATAGGAGGTCTTATTGAAACTCAGCAGCAAAGCAATGTCAAGAAAGTGCCTATCCTTGGTTCGCTCCCGCTTGTAGGCGGTCTCTTCACTTCGACAAAGAGCTATACTATAGAAAAAGAGGTGATAATCTTTATCACGCCACGATTGATGAAGGAGGGCATATCGCCATTTTCCGACCACCACAACTCGATCGATGTAGACAAGGAACGCGAATCTTTACGCAGAAAGTCCCCGTGAACAAATGAAGTTGGCACTAACCCATATCATTGTTGTTATACTTATCCTGGTTTGCTTTCCCTTACTTATGGGCGCAGATTTTATGTATTGGAGCGGTAATTTCAGCCCGATTGCGTTGCAAAACATTGAAAACAGAGATCAGGTGCGCGAAGGTAGTTCGTCTACTATTTTGTTTACCAGCGGCGATGCAGAAATCTCCGCGGACAATACTGATGCAACCAGACTTACCGAACCCGGTGGCGACAGCTTATACACAGAGTACAAGCTCGAGTTTGACGGCGACGGAGCAAGCAAGACCGGTGGCTCAACGGTTGATTTTACCAGTTATGATTCATTTCTAAGCTCCCCCGTTCCCGTCACGTATGTACCAGATGACAGCGATGTAGAAGTGACGCTTTCTGTCAGGGTGAGTAATTACACCGTTCAGCTGGCTAATGCGGGCGATTACAGTGCCACCCAAACACTCACAGTTTCTTGGTTCGGACCTTGAAGAGTTGAGAAAAATCCAGCCTAAAGCGCTTGACATTTACTCTGTAATCAGCCAGCCCAGGCCGTATAAGGCCGCTGCGATTATAATTATGAAGACGATAATTGAGCCGAACAGGGTTGCGGCCTCTTTTATGAAGGCAGCCGGTGTAATTTTGGACATCTTCGTGGCTTTATAGACGATGACTATCGCTGCCGCTAACGGCAGCAGCCAGAGCAAAGATTGCGGATTTGTGCCGATTTGTTCCGGTCTGGTGAAGGACGCCATTATGACAGTGGTGATTATCGACATTTTAGTCTCCGGTGGAGCCGGTCTTTTTCAGATGAGCCAAATAAACGGCGTTGACAATGCACAAGAGGTTGAGCAGGCCGGCAATGCTGGTATATATCTGTCCGATTTCGTTCGGCCTGCCGTAAACCGGATAGGCTCCTGTTTGAGTTAACTGTCCCAGGACTCTTACTATCGGCGAATTCATAATTTGTGCCGAATAAGCCAGCCTTGCTTCGCCGGGATTAATTACGCCGATTGACCCGATATATAATCCTGTGCAAAAAGTCAGGACGATAGTTACGAAGATAATTATCGAGCGTTTTTTTTCGTTGATGACGAAATGTCCCGCACCCGGCACGAGCCAGGCCAGAAGCCCCACGATGAGCAGAAGGGATATGTTTGTTTGTCTCGAGCGCTGGGCCATCAGGCTGTTCCAGTTTCAAATTTCAGATTTCGGATTTCAAATTTTCGTCGGCGCATTGGCGTCAGCCGGTTCTTTATTTTCCTCATTTGTCTCGGCCAGCCTGAAGTTCGTCCGTTTTAGGATGTTTTTGGGGCTGAAGTGCACCGCGGCCAGGCTCTGAGATTGAATATGTTCTTCTCTGAATAATCGTCTTGCCTTGAGTTGTTCGTATTCTTCAAGGCCGAGGCGCTTTACTGAAATACTCTTTAAGCAGTAAAAGCTCATATCCGGCTTGAACTCCATAGGTTTGTCCGGCTTGAATTCCTTAATCAAGGGCGGGACCCCGGGGCTGTCGCTGTCCCGGGGAACAAGAGAGTAGATCTGGTCGATGAATAGTTTCTGTATTTTGACCTGGTTGATTAGTAACCGTTCTGTCAATTCGCCTGCATTTTGCTCTTTCAATGTTAATAGTGCGGCACTTGAGATTCTTCGCAAACCCGTAAAGTTTTGCAGCTTGAACACGTTCGGGTCGTCGTTCTCGTCCTCGCCGTCCTGCTGTCCATAAAGCTTATTGAATTTGTCAATAGCGTTGTCCCACCCGTCCTTAGCCGCCAGTTCGAGGAATTCCTCGGCTTTGTTTTTGGTGGTATTCATCGCATTGAGTTTCTTAAAGTCTTCGTCCACTTTTTCTTTTACTGAATAAACATCTTCGTCCGACTCGGCCTGGTTTGGGTCGAGCTTGAGCGTTCTTGTGCTAAAGGTCTGGTTGATACTTTCCGGCACAGAGGCCTTTTCGGCTTTAATCACCCGCAGGAGCGCCATTGTTTGTCCTAAAAAATCTCTTGCCGGTCCGATGTTTTCATATATTTTGTACTTTTGCACGTTGAAGGCCTCAAGCTCACTGCGCCCGAACTGGTCGAGTGCAAATACGAGCTGGGTCAATCTCGCCTGACTTTGTCCGGAGCCCCTCACGAGCAACGTTCCGAGGTTCATGTCCGCCTGCATATCGACGGCGCTAAGCAGACCTGTTAGTCCTGTATATATCTTGATTTTGTGGTTTTCGCTTAGCTGCTTTGCCGCGGCCTTATAATCGCCGGCCAATTCCTTAAACTGCTCGGTACTTAGCTTTTCGAGTTCTATATCGGCCTCTTCCAGGCCGGCCTCGGTAAGCTTTTTGGCCTCGGATATTATTTTCTCTGCCGTGGAGTTTATTTTGTCCTGGAGAAGCTGGTCTAAAATGACACCTACCACCTCAGCGTAGCTTCTAGTTCGCGTAATTAGTGGTGAGTTTGGGTCGTTCGGGTCCGAGGGGATTTGTTCGGTAAATAATTGTTCCCTGTTTTTTTCGTAATATTCTTCTGCCTCCTGCTGTGTGGGCGGTGTTGCTACGGTTTTAACGTCATCGAGTTTGACTGCGATGTACTCGAGCTGAGCCCTGTCGGGCAGCTTATACCCGAAGCCGTAAGGATTATCTTCGCTTACGTCGCCGGGGACGAATTTCTTGTATTTATCGAAATGCTTTGAAATTTCAGATTTCAGATTTGAGATTTCAGATTTTGAATTGGGGTCGGCCTGGCCCTGAGTTTTGGCGAATACATCCGGGTCGAATTTTACAAACTCAACGTCAATCGTCTCGTTCTCCAGGCCGGCGGCGTGCATTATCTGCCGTGTAGTGACGTCTTCGTTCGAACAGACCAGATGGGCGTACTGTAATACCCCCAGTAAGTTACCAAACGTCGTCAGAATCTCTTCCTGCGGAATTCCCTGCTGGTCTATTATTGCCCCGATTCGTTGTGAATATGTTAGGCCGTTGAATAGCTGTGGTATTACCTGTCCGAGCAGTTTGCCTATGTTTTCATTTGGTATTCGGATTCCGGCAGTCTGTGCTTCGTTCCTCAACAGCAGCCAGTACATGTTGGGTGGTATTGGAACGTTGGAGGGCGTTGAACGGTTGTAGATATCGTTAATTTGCTCATTGCTGATTCTGTAATCGTTTTTTCTTATCAGTTGTTTCATATAATTGATTAATACCGGGTTGGCTCTCTGCTCTGAAAACAGCAGCTCGCCGAGCAGAATCCCTCGTAAATCCTGAGATTTGAGCAGGTCGTCTGCCCGCAGCATCTGGAGGATTTCCAGTTCCTGCCGGGCCAGGGCCAGGTCGTAGTTTGTCATTTTCTTGTTGTCTGAATAGTAGGCCACTGTTTTGTGTTGACTTGTTCTTCTTCCTCCTTGGCCGAGGCGCTGGAGAAGGGGACCGGCCACAAATCCGACCATAATGATGATGATGACAACGGCCATCACCTTCATATTGTTTTTTCTGAACCATTTGACCAAATTCATTTTTTTGACTCCGAAATTGTTCAGGATTAAGCATTGCGCCGAAGGACAAAGCCCAAAGCCAAACGTTTATCGAGTTTTGAAACCCTAAGAGTATATGCAGAAATCCGCGCTTTGCAAGGAAAATAGCTGCTTAATTGAATGGGGTGCGACCAGATTTTCTGGCGGGGCGATTTCTTCGTGTCATGCTGAGCGCAGCAAGGCGAAGCGAAGCATCTGGCCAGAGAATGAGATGTTACCGACCAAGCGAAGGAGCCTCTCGGTCCGAAAGCCGGATGCTTCACTTTGTTCAGTATGACGAGCCGGCGCAATACATTACTATCATTAAGGTTACAGTGTGCCGGAAAAATTTGTCGCACCCATTGAATGTGGGGCGCCCGTCAAGATTGCAGGTAGATTTTTTTGTGCCTTTAGCTCCAGCTCTCCCCTGATAACAGCTACAACCTCTCTGTCATTCCCGCGAAGCCTGTGCCCGCGAAAGCGGGTAGCTCCGAATCTACGCCCTGAAGCGACCATCGACATACGAATAAAGCCAAATACGCCGCTTTTTTACCTACAAAGATGACGGGTGCCCTCAGATGGGGCGATAAACAAAAGACTTGCGGAAATAGTGGGCCGATGGTATTTTACCGGTCTTGTTTTATTAGCAGAAATGTAATGGGAAATCTTTTATTACAGGAAATAGGTAATGAGTGTATCTGTGAAAAATCCGGGCTTGTCTGAGCTTGACGAGCTTTGTATTCAAACGATTCGATTTCTCTCGGCCGAGGCCGTACAAAAGGCCAATTCGGGCCATCCGGGTATGCCGATGGGGATGGCGCCGGCGGCGTACGTGCTGTGGACCAGGTATATGAGGCATAATCCGGCCGACCCGGCGTGGCACAACCGGGACCGCTTTGTTCTCTCGGCCGGGCACGGCAGCGCGCTGTTGTATTCGATGCTGCATCTGACGGGTTACGATTTATCTCTGGAGGACTTGAAGAACTTCCGGCAGTTCGGCAGTAAGACGCCGGGGCATCCCGAATATGACCCGGATTGCGGGGTGGAAGTTACGACCGGGCCTTTGGGACAGGGAATTTCCAACGCAGTCGGGATGGCGATAGCTCAAAAGTATTTGGCCGAGTATTTCAATCGGGACGGCTTTGACATCATCGACTATAAGATTTACGTCATCGCCAGTGACGGCGATTTGCAGGAGGGCGTCGCCTCCGAGGCCTGCTCGCTGGCCGGTCATCTCGGGCTGGACAATCTGATTGTCGTTTACGATGACAACCATATCAGTATCGACGGCGACACGGACCTGGCG
This sequence comes from Sedimentisphaerales bacterium, assembly GCA_030611315.1. Classification (GTDB taxonomy): domain Bacteria; phylum Planctomycetota; class Phycisphaerae; order Sedimentisphaerales; family Anaerobacaceae; genus JAUWPZ01. The sequence goes on along the minus strand of JAUWPZ010000120.1, from coordinate 2,091 downwards.
TTTACCGAGGACCGGGCCGGGCGGTTCGAGGCCTACGGCTGGAACATGCGGGAAGTCCCGGGCGATGGTAATGATATGGCTGCTTTTGAAAAGGCCCTGGAAGATGCCGAGGCAGAAAAGCGCCGGCCTACTTTGATAAAACTGCGTACACATATTGCTTTCGGCAGCCCGAACATGCAGGATACCGCCGCGGCGCATGGCACCCCTTTGGGCGAGGATGAAATAAAGCTGATTAAGGAGAAATACGGCTGGGACGGCGAAAAGAGCTTTTATGTCCCCGACGAGGTCTCGGCCCACATGAGCAGAGTCTTCGCTAAAGGAAAAGAAGCGCAGAAGGCATGGGACAAGCTGTTCGATGATTACGCCGCCAGGTATCCCGAATTAGCCGGGCAGTTTCGCGATGCCGCAGCGGGGAAGCTGCCAGTCAATCTCGATGAAGTCCTGCCGAAGTTCGAGGCGGGCATCTCCATCGCGACGCGCAAGGCCTCGGGAAGGGTCCTCGATGCGCTGATGCCGAAGCTGCCGTTGATTTTGGGCGGCTCGGCGGATTTGACGCCTTCGAACAATACCCTTTTTGCCGGGGCGAAAGATTTCCAGAAGGCCTCTCGCGACGGCAGGTATCTGCGATACGGGATAAGAGAGCACGCGATGGGTTCGATAATGAACGGGATTTGCGTCAGCGGATTGCTGCGTGCTTATGGCGGGACGTTTTTGGTTTTCTCGGATTATATGCGGGCGGCGATACGTGTTGCGGCCATGTCGAATTATCCGACGATATTTGTATTTACCCACGACAGCATCGGAATCGGCGAGGATGGGCCGACGCACCAGCCGGTAGAGCACTTCGCGGCCCTGCGGGCGATACCCAATTTGCTTGTGTTCCGGCCCGCCGATGCCAATGAGACGGCGCAGTCGTGGAAGTATGCCCTGGAGTATCGGGCCGGGCCGGTTGCGCTGCTTTTCACCCGCCAGGGTCTGCTGGTGCTGGACCAGGATAAATATGGCTCGGCCGAGAATCTAAGCAGGGGGGCTTACGTTCTTCTCAGTGCCGATGAGCCGGATGTGCTGCTTTTAGCCAGCGGCTCGGAGGTCTCGCTGGCACTGTGTGCCGCCGAAGGTCTGGCCAAGGAAGACATCAAGGCCCGGGTGGTCAGTATGCCGTGCTGGGAGCTGTTCGAGAAGCAGGACCGCCCTTACAAAGATTCGGTAATCCCCCCCGGCGTCAAGGCCCGCGTTGGAATTGAGGCCGGCGTCGAACAGGGCTGGAGCAAATGGCTCGGCGATAAGGGCATCTTTATCGGGATGTCGTCGTTTGGCGCATCCGCACCGGCCAAGGTCTGCTTTGAAAAATTCGGCATCACCGCAGAGGCCGTCATCGAAGCGGCAAAAGAGTCCCTAAGAAAATAGAATCGCGATGGCCTTTCCGGACTTTGAACATGCGGGCGCAGGATGAATTCGAGAGAAAGAGTTATAACCGCTTTGGAGCACAAAAAGCCGGACAGGATTCCGTTTGATTTGGGAAGTACCTTTGTTACCGGAATTACAAAGGGGGCGTATGCAAAGCTTACGAGCGCCCTGGCTGAAGATGCCGGCCCGGTCGAATTGTGTGATACGGTCCAGCAGCTTGCGGTCGTCAAAGAAAATGTACTCGAGGAATTGGAAGTTGATGTAAGGGGGCTGGTACCCAATATAGTCAGAAAGAATCCGCCTTTGGAGGAGGCCGGAGATAGCTTATTGTTTTGCGATGAGTGGGGCGTAACGTGGAATAAGCCGCCGGCCGCACTTTACTTCGATATAGCGGTAAGTCCCTTCTCCGAAAGAATCAGCGAGAAAGATATCGGCGATTTTCCCTGGCCGGACGCCGCGAGTCCTGAGCTTTTCAAGGGGCTCAAAGAGCAGGCGCAACAACCTATACCGGATAGAGGCGGCTTTACCGCCGCCTTTCCTTCTTATCTAGTATTCTGTCAAAATTGTATTTGTTAGTAACGCAATTAAGCTGTCATGCTGAGCGGAGCGAAGCATCCGGCTTTAGCAATACAACTACTTTCAATGTGCAATTGAGATTCTTCACTTCGTTCAGAATGACAAGCT
>JAUWPZ010000149.1 GCA_030611315.1 Sedimentisphaerales bacterium | reverse complement strand
GGCTGCTGCATTATATTTAGCCGAACAAAATGAAGCATAATCTCAACTTGACTAACTTATAAACTGTCATGCTGAGTGAAGCGAAGCACCCGGCCTTATATAATAGAGGCTTTGCCCTGTTGCGAGTGTGAGATTCTTCGCTGCGCTCAGAATGACAAGTTGCGTATTCTATTCAAGTTGAGTATATATAGGCGCCGTAGAAATTACGCCGTTTAACAGGAGATTATATAATGAGAACCGCGTGTACAGCCGCTACGATGCTCACAATGCTCTTTATTTCGGCCAGCTGCGAGCCGAACACTACGGAAAAACAGCTTAAAGATTTCCTTGCAACCTACGTCAGAAAAATGGGGCCTTTGTCAACAAAGACGAACCTTGTCTATTGGGACGCTTCGACTACCGGCAAAAAGGAGGATTATGAGAAGCTGAGCCAATTGCAGCTTGAAATCAGCCAAATCCACAGCAACCCGCAGGATTATGCCTTACTCAAGGGGATAAAACAGTCCGGTACGGTCAAAGATGTCAGGCTCGCTCGACAACTGGATAAATTGTACTACGCTTATATGCCAAATCAGATTGGGCCGGAGCTGCTCAAAGAGATTGTCGATTTGGACACGAAAATCACGGAAAAATACAACACCTTTCGCAGCGACATAGACGGCAAGAAAGTAACAATGAGTGACATTTATATGATTATGACGACGGAGAAAGACCTGCAAAAAAGGGAATCGGCCTGGCGGGCCAGCAAGCAGGTGGGAAATGCAATCGTCGGCGATTTGCTCCAATTAGTCAAGCTGCGCAACAAGGCGGCCCAAAGGAGCGGCTTCGAGAATTACCACACGATGAAAATAGTAACAGGCGAGCAGGATGTGAAGGAGCTGGACAGGATTTTCGATGAACTTGACGAATTGACCGGCGGCCCCTTCGCCCGATTGAAAGAGGAGCTGGACCAAATCCTCGCAAAAGGTTACGGCATCGACGTCGAGGAGCTTCTGCCGTGGCACTATCATGACCCGTTCTTCCAGAGGACGCCGTTAGTATATGAGCTGGATTTAGATGTTTATTATAAAGACCAGGATGTAAATGAATTAGCTGAGAGATATTACGCCGGTGTCGGCCTGCCCGTGAACGATATCCTCGCCAGGAGTGATTTGTACGACCGCGAAGGCAAGAACCCGCATGCCTTCAGCGAAGATGTGGACCGGCATGGCGACGTTCGGATTCTGTGCAACCTTCAGAATACCGAGCGATGGATGGAGACGATATTACACGAATTAGGCCACGCGGTTTACAGCAAGTACCACGACCCCAAAGAGCCCTGGCTGCTTCGAGAACCTGCGCACAGCTTTACTACCGAAGCGGTCGCGATGTTTTTCGGCAGATTGAGCCGAAATTCGGCCTGGATGCAGGAGATGCTGGGGCTTTCTGACCAAGAGCGGGCGGAAGTTGAAAAGGTAAGCAGCAAGTATTTGCAGTTTCAACAGGTGCTGTTCGCGCGGTGGGCGATGGTTATGTATAATTTTGAAAAGCAGCTATACGCCGACCCGGAGCAGGACTTGAACAACCTTTGGTGGGAGCTGGTCGAGAAATACCAGATGGTCAAGAGGCCACCGGGGCCGGTCGATGCGGGCTGGGCATCCAAGCTGCATTTTACCGTCGCGCCGTGCTATTATCATAACTATATGCTGGGTGAACTCTTTGCGTCGCAGCTTCATTACCATATCGTGCGGGAAGTTCTGAAACTCGAATCGGACAAAGACGTCAGTTATGCAGGCGAGGAAAAGGTCGGTGAATACCTACAAGCAAAGGTTTTTGGGCCGGGCGCATTGTATCACTGGAACGAGATGATTGAGCAGGCGACGGGAGAGCCGCTGACGCCGAAATACTTTGTCGAGCAGTTCGTGAAATGACCTGCAATTATGTTACTAAGTTCGGTGACTTCAAGGAGTCCTAACATAACCTGATTTCGAAATGAGGACCCCCACCGCAGGGGTGGGGGCTAAACAACGTGGCGGCCGCAAATAAATTTGCGGGGGTTTTTGAGTATTACCTATATTTTGATTATTAATATTTGAACGAGGAAAAGATGGATTACCTGATTGCCATATTTATTTATTTGTTCATCCTGGCGGGTATCGGTATTTACAAGTCCCGGCAGGTAAAGACACAGGAGGATTTTACGGTGGCGGGCAGGACGCTGTCGCCGTGGATTATGGTGTGCACGATGTTAGCGGTGTGGATAGGGACAGGCTCCATCGTGGGCAACGCCGGCAAAACCTACGAAGTGGGGATGGCAGCGTTAATCCTGCCCTTCGGTACATTCGTCGGGATGATTCTGCTTTCCTTTATCGCCAGACGAGCCCGGAATATCGAAGCGCTTTCGGTGCCTGAGATTATCGGCAGACGATACGGCGGGAGTGCCCGGATGCTGGCTGTGATAGCGCTGGTTATCGCGTATATGGTGATTGTGAGCTATCAATTCAACGCAGGGGGAATGGTGCTGGAGGTGATTACGGGCAAGAAGGAAAAAGTAGAACTCAAAGCCGGAGACTATCTGACCAAGTATCAGGTTAGTAAAGGATATTTCCATTACAAGCCTGCGAAAGACTGGACGGGAACGACAGAAATCAAATTTCACATAAAAAGCAAAGACTCGGGCAAATGGTCTGAAGCAGCGGAGACGTTTACCGTTAAAGTGGTCAAGTCAACCGAAATCATCTCGGAAAAAGCCCAAACAAGCCAGATGCAGAACATCAACGCGATTAAAGAAAATACCTTTACGCGAGTTATAATTGAAGGATACGACGAGGGATTAAAGAAAAGCGAGGGAATTTACCGATTGGCCGAGATACCGAAACAGGGTGAAATTTTTCTTCACGAACCGGTATTGACGGCTCGAAAGGCGACTATTATCGCGGCGATTTTCATTATTGCCTATACGATGTTAGCGGGACTGATGAGCCTGGCGTTCGCCGATATTGTAACGGGTATAATTATTACGGTCAGCCTGCTGATTTCGTTTCCGTTTCTGTTAGCCAACGCCGGAGGTTTTAGCGGGATGGCGGAATCGTTCGCGGCGATGGGAGACAAGCCGGACCATATGAAGTTTTTCGGCGTATTCAGGGCGGCTGATTATATCAATTTCATGCTGCCGGTTTTCCTGTTAGTGCTTGGAGACGCCAACCAGTACCAGCGGATTTTCGCCAGCAAGAGCGCCAAGGGCGCACGCACGGCTGTTATCGTTATGATTTTTGTGGCGTTGATTATCGAAGAGCTGATAATCGCCGAGGCATGGTTCGCCGGGAGCAAGACGCCGGACCCGGAAAACGGACGCTACATTCTGATTTTCGCCGCCAAGGAATTTATGCCGTTGGCGCTGGGGATTATTTTTATGATTACGGTAGTGGGGATTATCATATCCACGGCGGATTCTTTTCTGCTGGTTCCGGCGACGACGTTTATCAAGGACATTTATCTGAATTACATCAATAAAAAGGCATCGGAGAAGCGTATCATTTTTATGAGCCGGGCAATGGTGCTTACCTTCGGAGTCATCGCCTGGGTGGTGTCCCTGATATTCTCGGAATCTACGACTGTATTTGAAAAATCGCTGTACGCTTTTACAGTTTATGGCTCAGCGATTACGCCGTGCTTAGTTGCGGCCCTGTTCTGGAAAAAGGCCACAAAGGCAGGCGCAATTTCCTCGATTCTGGCGGGGACGGTGACAACTCTTCTGTGGGAAGAAGTAATAAAAGCGCACCTGCCGGCGGAGGTGGCAAAGTTAGACGCGGTACTGCCGGCGATAACGCTATCGGTGATTTGCCTGATAGTGGTCAGCCTCTGCACGTATAATAAGCAACAAACGACTGAGCTATAACGATATTGATAAGGGAAACAGATGTTTGCGGAAAATGTATATATCGAAAGGCGCAAATGCCTGAGCAGCCAGGTTGGCTCGGGGATAATTTTGTTTTTGGGCAATGAAGAAAGCCCGATGAATTATCCGGACAACCAATATCCCTTCAGGCAGGACAGCTCATTTTTGTATTTTTTCGGATTAGCTTTTCCGTCTCTGGCGGCTGTTATCGACGTCGATGAGGGTAGAGAAATTGTCTTCGGGGATGATGTTACTGTCGATGATATTATCTGGATGGGGCCACAGCCGGCGTTGAGTGAACGATGCGCAGAAATCGGGATTGACCAGAGCGCTGCACTGGAGAAATTGCAAGGTGTTCTTAAAAAGGCCGTTCAACAAAACCGGCAAATTCATTTTCTTCCGCAATACAGGCCTGAGAACCTGCTGAAAATCGAGCAATTATTGGGGATTCATCCGACGGCAGTTCAAAAAAACGTATCTGAAACGCTGATAAAGGCCGTGGTCGCGCAAAGGTCGATAAAAAGCACCGAAGAAATCGGAGAAATCGAGGCTGCCCTTGATGTCTCTTATGAAACGCAGACAACGGCGATGAGGATGGCGAAGCCGGGGATGTATGAGCGGCAAATCGCCGGGGCGATGGAGGGAATCGTTCTTAGCCGGGGATGCAGGCTGTCGTTTCCGACTATTTTTTCGGTTCACGGCGAGACGCTGCATAACCACTATCACGGAAACATTATGAAAGATGGTGATATCGCCGTCAATGACAGCGGCGTCGAAACCGCTATGGGCTATGCAAGCGATATCACAAGGACCATCCCGGTCGGCGGGAAATTCTCGCAGAAGCAAAGAGAAATTTACTCGACCGTTCTGGACGCGCAGACAGAAGCTATTGAGGCGGTCAAGCCCGGTGTTGAATTCAGGGACGTTCATCGGCTGGCCGGTGAGGTGCTGGTTTCGGGCCTGAAGGAGCTTGGATTAGTGCAGGGCGACCCGGCCGAGGCGGTGCAGGCAGGAGTGCATACGCTGTTCTTCCAGTGCGGATTGGGGCACATGATGGGGCTGGACGTGCACGATATGGAGGGGCTGGGCGAAGACTATGTCGGCTATACGGATACAATCAAAAGGAATCCCGAGTTCGGCTGGCGGTCGTTGAGATTAGGCAAGGCGCTTGAACCGGGTTTTGTGATAACGGTGGAGCCGGGACTCTATTTTATCCCCGAATTAATCGACCGATGGAAGACCGAGAAGAAATGCGGCGAATTTATCAATTACGACGCGGTCGAAAAATACCGGGATTTCGGCGGGGTCAGATTAGAAGATGACGTTCTCGTGACCAAAAGCGGAAACCGCGTATTAGGCAAACCAATACCAAGGACCATCGGCCAGGTCGAAGAAGCCTCATCGGCCTGAGAATGTACACATCCACGTTGGAAAAATTCCTCGAACCAATTAAGGGTAACACATAATGAAAGTATCCGAACATCTCTGTAAAATACTTCTCGGACTGGCGTTGCTGGGCCAGGCCCGGACTGTCGTATATGCACAAGGGACGCGGGAAGATTACGAGCGAGCGGCGAAGCTGCGTTCTTCCCTGAGCGGATTGGTGTATAAAACCCGGGTGCGTCCGAACTGGATAGCAAAAAGCGAGCGATTCTGGTACCGCAATGACGTCCGGGACGGCAAGGAATTTTTGCTGGTTGACGCCGAAGAAGCAACTCGCAAGGCGGCGTTCGACCATGACAGGCTCGCCAAGGCGCTTTCCAAGGCGGCGGAGAAAAAGTATTCGGGCAAAAAGCTGCCCTTCGACAGTATCAATTTTATCGAAGACGGCAATGATATTGAGTTCAACGTGGAGAATACGAAATGGAAGTGCAATCTGGAGACATACGAATGCACGAAAATCAGCCGGGCAGAAAGGAAGGAAGAGGGACGCTCTTCGCGGCGGCGCTCCGGCAGAGGCAGGAGGAGGGAGCTACGGTCTCCGGACGGCAAATGGGAGGCCTTTAGAAAGGAGCACAACCTTTATGTGCGCTCGACCAAGAACGGCGAGGAGTTCCAGTTAAGCGATGACGGAGAACAATTTTACGATTACGCATCGTCACTACCCGGGCCACGGGAAATATCCGTTATCCAGGACGGGATACAGGCCCATATCAATCCGAGTATAACGGGCAACTGGTCGCCCGATTCGAAAAAAATAGTGGTCTGCCGAATCGACCAGCGCAAGAGCGGCTGGTTTCACTTAGTCAAGCCTGTGCCGGACAAAGGCGTTCGGCCGGTGCTGTATTCATACGTATATCCGTTAGGCGGCGAGCCGAATGTGCCCCATGCGGAGTTTCATATCTTCGACGTGGAAAACAAGACTCAGACCAAGGTCGATACCGAGCCGATACCAATGCTGTATTTTGGAAATTCACCGAGCGTACGCTGGAATAAGGACAGCCAGAGTTTCACCTTTCGGCAAAGGCAGCGCGGGTACAAGCTGGTCAGGCTGCGCGAGACCGACGCCAATACCGGAAAGACGCGGACGATTATTGAGGAGCGGTCGGATACGTGTGTGGACCCGATGATGACATACGTTCATTATCTGGACGATAGTAACGAAATTATCTGGTCTTCCGAACGGGACGGATGGTGTCACCTTTATCTGTATGATTCCGAGGCCGGCAAAGTGAAGAACCGAATCACCAAAGGCAAATGGGTCGTTCGCGGAATTCTTCGGGTCGATGAGAAGGCCCGGGTGGTGTACTTTACCGCCGGGGGACGGCACAAAAGACGGGACCCTTATCTGCGGCACGTTTATCGGATAAACCTGGATGGCACCGGACTCAAATTGCTTACGCCGGGCAACGGTGAGCACTCGGTAGAATTTTCTCCTTCGGGCAAGTATATTATCGATACCTATTCGCGGGTCGATAAGGCGCCGGTTACGGAGCTTCGCCGCACATCGGACGGGAAACTCGTTTGCAAGCTGGAGAAGGCGGACGTTCGAGAGCTGTTGAAAAAGGGGTGGAAGTGGCCGGAGCCTATTCGCGTAAAGGCCCGCGACGGCAAGACGGACATATACGGCGTGCTCTTTCGGCCGAGGAATCTCGACCCAAACAAGAAATACCCCGTTGTGGAAAACATCTATACCGGCCCCCACGGTTTTCTGACTCCGAAAACATTCAGCGTCTATCACCGCTCACAGAATATAGCCGAATTAGGCTTTGTCATGGTGATAGTCGATGGGCTGGGAACGGCGAAGCGCTCGAAAGAATTTCATAACTACTCGTACAAGAACCTGGGCGACGGCGGACTCGAAGAGCATATCGCGGCGATTCGGCACGTGGCGGAGAAATACCCGTATATAGATGCGAACCGCGTGGGAATCTATGGCGGCTCAGCCGGTGGGTATGATTCGGCCCACGCGCTTCTTACGCATCCGGAGTTTTACAAGGTCGCGGTCAGCTCATCAGGAAATCACGACCATCGGATGGACAAGGCCTGGTGGGTCGAATTGTGGATGGGCTACCCGGCGGGAGAGCATTACATCAAGCAATCCAACGTTACTATGGCCCACAATATCGAGGGCAAACTGCTGCTGCTGCACGGCGATATGGACAACAACGTGCACCCGGCCTCGACGATGCAGTTTGTCGATGCGCTGATTAAGGCAAACAAGGACTTCGATATGATTATCGCACCCAACGCCGGGCACGGAGTAGGAGGAGCGTATTTTACCCGCAAACGGTGGGACTACTTCGTCAAACATTTACTGGGTGTCGAGCCGCCGAAAGGATTCAAGATTGAGTAGCCCGTATTTCTCACCGCACCAGAGCACCGAGGTCGCAGAGCTTTTTGTTAAGTAAAAACGAACGTGCGGATTTTCGACTGTTTCCCATCTTTCCGCGAAAAATTTGTTCAGATTTCTCTTGCCTTTTCTATATTTTTTGCCAAACTATAATTGCCGGGGTGGTGTTGAGTACCGGTCCAAATACCAGGTTCCGAGGTAAAGCCTGGGGCGTCAGGACATAGCCTTCTAAAGGCTCAATAATCCGGAATTCCGGAGCGTTTACCTCCATGTGCCATATCCGCTCCGGCATTTTTCTAAGTGCGAGAAAGCGAGAGAATCCACCTGCAAAGCACGGACGCTATTTTTCCGGTTTTGGGGCTTGTGCGGCGACGACGTTTATCGGCACGGCGGGCATAAGAGCCGTGACGGTTTCTTTGCCGGCTTTTTTCACATCGGAAGATAGGCGCCCGGGTGGTTCTGAAAAAAGTTTCCGGCCGGTGCAGTTTTTTTGGGAATTTGCGCTACCGGTTTAGTACATCCCTCGTTCAGGGCGAGGATTAAGCGGTTTCCGGCTGATATGATAAAAAAAGCGCCCCTGGGCTTGCGGAGGGAGAGGAAAAAGCGAGATATAACCCAGGGGCTAACCACGCGGCTATCTACAATTGTAGCTAATCATCCGGGCAAGGTCAAGAAAAAAAATCACATAAATTACTCTTTTTTTCACCCACCACAACCTCCAAGCAAAACAGATTTCAATCGTTTTGCGCCTGTGCAGCCGCCCAAAGACCCACACCGATACAACCGAGTACAAAAAAAATTATACCCTT
>JAUWPZ010000098.1 GCA_030611315.1 Sedimentisphaerales bacterium | reverse complement strand
AAACAGCTTGGCTTCGGTTTTTTTTGGCTTGCCCAACATGATAGAAATATTCTCCAACAAGGTCATTAACTACAGGGCAATTGTAATAAATATATTGTTTTTTGAAAGTTGTTATTTTGAGTATTTGGGCAACACGCCCAGAAGTCAGGAGTCAGAAGTCAGAGGACAGAGGACACAAGAATTCAAAAGTTAAAGTGTGAAGAGTAAAACCACAGTGCAAAGTACAAAACGAGGATGTCAGCGGCGGGGATTGGGCAAGGTCACTTTACGGTATTATTCGTGTCGTTCATCACATTGAGCGCGTGATTGGCGATGCGAGTGATATACTTGTTGGGCTGGCCCGTGAGCGCATTTTCGAGCGCTTCTTCAGCCGGCCTTGCCTGCTCGCCGATGCCGTCAAGTACAATGGCCGCCTGCAGGCGACCCCACTGATGCTCGCCGCTTAGCGCGGCTGTCAGAACCGGCAGCGCCTTGTCGGGTTTATTCATCAGGCAAAGGGCCCGGGCGGCAGCGACTCGTACGCTGACGGATTCATCTTTCAGGGCTTTGACCATCGAGGTTTCGGCATAGAGGGCATCTTTTGCGATATTGCCGATTCCGGCTGCACCCCAGTAACGTACAGCGGCGTCTGTGTGTTTCATAGCCTTTATTAATTGATTCAGAGAGTCTTTCCCCCCAGAGGCCAAGTTCGCAACATCACGGAGGTCCCTATTGAGGGAATCGCCGGCAGTTTGCCTTAGTATGGCATAGCGACTGCCGTATTTTTGTTCTCGCTGCATAATCTCAGGCTCAGGGATGAGGCCGACGTCTTTTGTATCTCGTACCCATTTAAGGTGAACCCAGCGCATCTTAGTGAGAATCTTTTGGTAGTTCGGGTCTGCGGCGAGATTGTTTATTTCATGTGGGTCGTTTTTGAGGTCGTATAGTTCCTCGACCGGTTTTCGAGGCGCCATGAAGAGCTTTGCGGCAGGCGGTAATTTACCTTCGGCGGCAACGCGGCGAATTTCCTTCATCGTGGCGCCCTTTTCGGGCGTGTTCATATACTGATAATATGTCTTAAGCGGCTCGTAGTTGCGGATATAGCGATAACGCTTATCCCGAACGCTGCGAATGATGTCGTATCGTTCGTCCATTCGGTCTCGGGCGCCAAAAACATAGTCTCGCGGCTTTGGCAAATCGGGCCCGAGAAAGGGCCTGCCCTGCATATATTCGGGAATCTTCAGGCCGGCCAGATTCATCACGGTGGGGCCGAAGTCGATCGAACTGACGAGGCTATCGTCGATGGCGCCCTCTTTACCCTGGCCGGGAGCGCGGAATTTCTTCGGGATGCGGACGACCAGCGGTATATGCGTACCGGAATCATAGAGCCAGCGTTTTGCGCGGGGCAAACCAACGCCGTGGTCGGACCAGAAGAAGATTATCGTATCCTCATACAGCCCATCTTGCTTTAGCTGAGCGATTAAATCGCCGGCCCAGGCATCCATCGCCGTGATTAATTCGTAGTTACGTTTCCAGTCCTCGCGAACTATGGGGGTATCCGGGTAATACGGCGGTAGTTTGAGCTTTTTCGGGTCCTGCCGCTGGGAGGGCTTGAGCCGGCTGGTAACGCTTTTGTACTTGCTTTCGCTTGCGATGCCGCTTTCATGACAGCCGCCGAAATTGAAAATGGAGAAGAACGGCAGAGAACCTTTACGCTTACGCCAATGGGCGCTGCCGCTGGATTCGTCCCAAGCATCGCGAAGGTCCTTCGTCTGGTAATCTGTTTTGGAATTATTGGTGCAGTAGTAACCTGCTTTGCGCAGGTAGCTGCTGAAGGCTTTTATAAAGGGAGGAAGTTTTGCGCCGCAGCGCATGTGGTGTGTGCCTATGGTTGTCTGATACATCCCGGTAATGATGCCGGAGCGACAGGGCGCGCAAACGCCGGCTGTGGTAAAGGCATTTGTGTAACGGACGGCCTCGGCCGCCAGCTTGTCGATATAGGGGGTAATCGCATCGGGGTCGCCGAAACAGCCGATGTGGGGGCTGATATCTTCGCAGGAGAGCCAGAGTATATTGGGTCTTCGGCCCTTCGATTCATCAGCGCTCGCCATCGGGCCCAATCCGAAAGCGGCGGCACTCAGGCCAACGGCTTTCATGAAATTACGTCTGCTGCTTCGAGCGTTAATCATATTTGTAACCTTTCAAAAATTGTTACGTTGTCGCGATACGACGGGCAATTTCCTTCTATACCCTTGAAGGGTAGTAACTTCCCGCAAGTAAGATTGTAACTTATTGTTCTAAAGCCACTACCAGTGGCACAAGTACCCAGGGCACAAGTTACCCGCGAACAAACGGGAAATTTCAACTGAGAGCACTATAATAAAGCAAATTTATCATAAGATTGCAACATTCAAGACGCTTTGGCGACAGGTTTTATTGTCCCGCGCACAGAAAAAAGCAAAAATTTCACTCGATATTTGCACGAATTACCGATAAATGATAACTGATGAGTAAACGAATTGTATTGGCGATTGTTTTGTTGTCGGCTGTTTTGTTAATTTCAGGCTGCCAGCAAGACCAAGTGACTGCGGAAGGGCCGGGCGTGCTCGCTACACCCGCGGCGAAGACCGTCAGCGCTTATGAACTAGCCAAACGTCTCGGCCTAAAGGTAACTGATACGGCTGTTACCCATATAACGCTGAAAAATTCAGCCAATACGGTACTGATTTTTACGCATACGGGCGCAGAAGTCTTCGTAAATGCCAAGCCAATCGGGCAGGTCGGGTTTATTGACAGGACCAACGGTACGCCGCTCTTCTCGGAATCTCTTGTCCAAATGATACGCTCGGCAATGCGGGCAGAAGGGACAATAGGAGCGACCTCGACGGCGACATACCCTCGCAGGCTTTCAGGCCGGGTCGTGATTGATGCGGGTCACGGCGGCAAGGACCCCGGAGCAAAAAGCTGTCTCGGCTACTACGAGAAAACAATCAACTTGCAGGTTGCAAAAAAACTCGCCTACCTGCTAAGACAGAGGGGCCTGACAGTAATAATGACCAGAGATAACGATACGTTCGTGGAGCTTGAAGAGCGGGCACAAATAGCCAACAGAGGCAACGCACAACTATTTGTCAGCATCCACGCGGACTCGGCAGCGAGAAGCTCGGCAAGGGGCTATACGACATACGTGGCCAAGTCCGCTTCATGGTCGGCCCAAAAGGCAGCGCGGGGTATCGGGCAAACAATGTCAGGCACAGGGCTGGATAATCTCGGGGTGCGAAAGGCTGATTACCGGGTGCTGGTCCGCACGCAATGCCCAGCAGTCCTGGTGGAATTAGGTTATCTGTCGAATTACCAGGAGGCGAGGCTCTTGAGGAACAACACCTTCCAGAATCGGCTGGCACAGGCGATAGCCGAAGGTATCTTTGATTATTTTGACTGATATATATTAGGGGCCACGGAGGCAGAGAGGAGAAATATCGAATCCTTCGACTGTGCTCAGGACAGGTTTTGAACAAGGAATGTCGAATATCGAAGTTAGCAGATTCAGCGGTTTTTCAATAGTTTATTGTAATTAATCGCCTATGGTGGTATCCTATTGAACAACGGTTATTTTGAGTAAAATATACCCTTAAGGGTAATAAATTCCCGCGATTAGGATTGTAAATTATTGTTTTAAGGTTACTACCTGTGGCACAAGTTGCCCGCGAACCCGCCGCGGCGGGGGAAATTTCAATCGTGAGCACTATAAAATATTATGAAGGCGTACCCACTTAAGTTCGAGCCAATATACAAGCAGCGGATATGGGGCGGGCGAAAACTACAAGAGGTCTTCAATAAAGAGCTTCCGGCAGGTGAAAAAATCGGTGAAAGCTGGGAATTGGCGGATTTGCCGGACGACAAATCCGTAATTGCAAACGGCGAACTGGCTGGTCAAACGCTGGCCTCGGCAATTGAAAAATACCCGAAAGAAATAACCGGCGATGAAAATTTTTCGCTGCCTTTTCCATTGTTAATCAAATTCTTAGACGCTGAAGATATCCTGAGCGTTCAGGTCCACCCCGACCGGCAAACCTGCGAGCGAATGGGCCAAGGAGAGCCGAAGACCGAGTGCTGGTATATTATATCGGCAGAGGAAAATGCGGTGATTTATAAAGGGCTGAAAAAAGGGGTAAGCAAAGAGCGGCTGGCCGAAGCCATAAGGCAGGACAGCGTTGCAAAGATACTCCCTGAAGTCTATGTTCGGGCCGGGGAGTGTCATTTCCTGCCGGCGGGGACCGTACACAGCATCGGCGCGGGTCTTTTAATAGCGGAGATTCAAACGCCATCGGATACGACTTATCGGCTTTTCGACTGGAACAGAGTTGACGACGACGGCAAATCACGAGAGCTGCACATCGAAGAGGCCCTCGAAAGCATCCACTACGATATGCCCGCGGAGGAGCTTTACGTGGCCACTGTGGGCCGATTAGTGGATTGCGAATACTTCAAGGTAGATAAAGACCATCAGGCCGAAAACTGCAAGGCGCTTCTTTCGCCGGGCAAAATGAAAACGCTGATATTTATATCCGGCTCTGGAAGAATCAGGTCGGCTGAAACAGAGCCGGTTGTATTTGAAGCAGGCGACTGCATACTCGTCCCGGCCCTTTTTGAAGGAGCGATACGCTTCGCCGACGATACTCGATATTTAACGGTAACAATAAATAACTCAAACTGACCGATTCTGGTTTTAGATGCCGATTAACACGGCTTTTTAGACACGGATTAACACAGATTAACACTGTAATTGAATATTTGGATTCCCGCTTGCGCGGGAATGACAAATTATTATATATTACCGGCAGATAAGCACTTATGGCAATATCTTATTAAAAAACGGTCAGTTTGAGTAAATAAGCAATGGTCAAAACCGGCAGTAATCTGACAATTTTCGATAATCCCAAAGCAGCCTACTTTGCTGTGCTGGCGTGCGCGCTTACGCTTTACATAGCGAGCTGTGCCCCGGGGACACTCTGGCAGGACAGCGGGATGTATCAATACCGTATCTGGCACAACGATATCGAGGGCAAACTCGGTCTTGCGCTCGCTCACCCGCTCTACCATATCATCGGCATCGCCGCGAAATACATCCCATTAGGGGAATTCGCGTACAGGGTGAATTTAATCTCAGCTATCGCCGGGGCTATAGCCGTGGCGAATCTTTTTTTGCTTTTGCGTCTCTGGTTAGGCAAAAATCCGCCTGCCCTGATAGGGGCCCTTACCCTCGCCCTTTCGTGGACGACCTGGCAGTTTGCCTCAATCGCCGAAGTATATACCCTGCATTCGGCGTTATTCATAGCTGAGCTGGTAATGCTCTTTCAGTATGTCAAAACCAAACGTATCGGCTATTTGTATCTATTAGGGCTTTTGAACGGGCTTGCGCTTTCGAACCATATGTGGGCCGCTATCGCCTTTGCTTGCTATGCGGTTTTTTTAGCGGTTCTGCTCGTAAAAAAACAAATCGGCACAAAGAATTTCGGGATTATCGTGTTGTTGTGGGTCATCGGCGCGGCGCCATACGAATATCTGATTATCACAAGCGCGATTCAAAGAGGCATAGTGAGCACACTGGCCTCAGCGGCCTTCGGAAATGCGTGGGACAGCGCCGTGTTGAATACTTCTTTGTCGGCTCGCATTGTAAAAGAAAACCTGATATTCATCGCTTACAACTATCCGACGCCGAATATATTTCTTTTCTTTGCGGGCTTATGGGGCCTTTACAGGCTGGCGCCAGCTCGCAGCTTTGCTCATATCCTGCTGGCTCTGCTGATACTGTTTTTCGTTTTCGCCTTTCGATATGATGTCCCGGACAGATACGCATTTTTCATGCCGTTTTACTGCTTAGTGCCGATTTTCATCGGCTTAGGGTACCATAATTTAGTCAGGCGTAAAAAGAGCCGTCTCATTCGTTATTTAGCGGCGTTCTTTACGCTGCTGCCAGTTCCGGCCTATATAATTACGCCTATTATGGCGGAAAAAATGCAATTCAAAATCCCCACGAAACGAACAATTCCCTATCGCAACGACTATATATGGTTTTTGAGGCCCTGGAACGGCAGCAATGCCGGGCCGGAACAATTCGCTACCGAAGCCCTGTCCGGCGTTGAAGATAACGCGATAATACTCGCGGACGGCACTACGGTTTATGCACTATGGTACGTTCAGCAGGCCAAAGGAATAAAGACCGGCGTAAGAGTACTCTCAAAACATGGCAGCTATGAAAATCCTGCTGCGTTTCCAACTAAGGAAACGATTGGAGAGATGATAGCCAAGAATCCCATTTATGTTGTTTCGCCTGTCGCTGGTTACTGCCCGGATTATCTGCTTGAGGGCGAGCGATATGATTTTGTAAAAACCGGGCCGATATATCGTGTGGTCGAAAAAGAATAAGAGGCTCTAATGCTCTATTGAAAACTTGCAGTAAATGTCATTCCTTCGCCGGCGCTCGAGGACAGGTCTGAACGGAGCAAAGCAAAGTGACTAATCTCTCTACCGCCCGAAAAGGCGAGATTCTTCGCTGCGCTCAGAATGACAAATCGGGTTTTGTTAGAGTACCTAAAACGTTTATCCTGAAATAAGAGAACAGTGTTATGAGTAAAGTCGCCATCGTAAAAACAACGCCGCAAACGGTCCTGCAGGATGTCGAACGAGTAATGCAGTTGGCCGAGGTAACAGATTCGCTCGAAACCGGTGTAACCACCATTCTCAAGAACAACCTTTCGTGGCATTTGATGTATCCCAGCGCGAACACGACCCCGTGGCAGCTCGAGGGGACAATACTCTGTCTGCGCAAGGCCGGCTTCGAGGACCTCGTATGTGTTGAAAATGAAACGGTAGTTACCAGCGCCAAGGTGGGAGAAATACTGAATAAGCAAAGACCCGTCTGCGAGCACTATTCCGTGCCAATCAAGTATAACTTCAAGCAAACGGACATGAAGTGGCAGCGGTATGAGCCGAAGGCCCAGATGATTGCGCTGGACAAGGTCTTTGCGAAAGGTATCTTCATCCCGGATTATTTCCACGGCAAAAATGTCGTGCACCTGCCGACAATGAAGTGCCATATTTATACGAACATCACGGGTGCAATGAAAAACGCCCTTGGCGGCCTGCTCGACAACAAACGCCATTACTGCCATTCCCGCATCAATGAAGCCCTGGTGGACCTGCTGGCAATCCAAAAAGAAATCCATCCGGGGATTTTTACGGTGACGGACGGGACGACGGCCGGCAACGGCGCGGGTCCCAGAACAATGGAGCCTGTGACCAAGAACATCCTTCTGGCTTCGGATGATTGTGTCGCTATCGACGCGGTCTGCGCAAAGCTGATGGGCTTTGAGCCGATGGAGCATGATTTCATCCGGTTAGCACATGAACGGGGACTCGGCACGGGGCGATTCAGTGAGATTGAAATCGTCGGCGACGTGGACGTGAAAGACCAGAACTGGGGGTTCGCGACGGGGGACAATGCGGCCTCCTACGTGGGCAAGCTGTTCTGGTTCGGGCCAGCACGGTGGCTTGAAAAACTGATGTTTCATACGCCGCTGGTGTACTTTTTTATCTTCGCCTCAGCGATATACCACGACAAAATATGGTATCCGTCCCACGGCAGAAAGGCAGTCAACAAGTGGCTTGCCAACAGTCCCTGGGGAAAACTCTTCGCAGACTACCAGCCGGGGGAACTCGCGGATCGCGATTCGTGAATCGTGAATAGTGAGCTAAAGTGAGCTAAAGTGAACTAAAGTGAGCTAAAGTGAGCTAAAGTTGGATGCTTGATGCTCGTAAGAGGTAGAGTATAGGGTATAGGGGATAGGGGATAGTGAAGGACGAAGAGTGAAGGACGAAGAGCGAAGGACGAAGAGCGAAGGACGAAGGGGGAGTGAATGTCGAATATCGAACAAGGAATGTCGAATCCCTTGGGGATAAATTTCGATTTTTAGATAAGCATTCGAGGATTGAATACTTCATCATTTGCAAGGTTCCAGAAAACAATCTCACAAAATGCCTCTTACGGAAGTTGTGGGCGAGGATGTTATCAGTGTGTCCATTTTATACCACTTCTTTCCTCGTTCTCCTTTCATAACTTCCTCCTATTTCATTGGACAGCCGTTATCATCAACAAGGTCGCTTTCTGCTTGTCACAAAATCCATTAAGGGCGTCATCGCAACCCATGTATCAACCATAATATCAATTGCTGTTGCAGACTGCATCACCTTCTCCGAATGTGGGCAATGCAGCTCTATTCCCCACTGCATGTTAGTCTTCTTATTTACCAGTAGCTCAAAAATACATTCCAACCAACCCGGCTGATACTTGAGCAGGCCTTTCGCTGTACTCAAAACAGTTCGCAGATCCACCTCGACCCGACCATCCATCTCTGGATGAGATCGCTGTGATTTGTAGTGTCTCTGGAGAATGTATATCATCGGTTTGGCTGTCTTCACCTTCTTGAGGACGGGCCTGAGGTTCTTTTCGACCTGCGAGAGCATTCGCCCGAGGCTCTCTGCGTCATTGTTTCGCAAAGTATTCCTCACACCTCTCATCGCATTTGGAACTGTAAGAGCAATGCCGACTTCCTGAGGCCTTATCACAAGGGTAAGATGAACCGCAGCTGTAAACGGCTTCCCTCTGCCTGTCTTCAGCGGGAGAAAATCCCAAACTGCCCCATTTTCTCCTCTTGTTATTGCCGTTCTTCCCGTTGCCTTTACATCAACACCCAGGGCCTTAACCAGCTTCTTGCGTTTTCGCAGCTCATCCCCAAGCAATCTTATCAGTCTCTTTCCCTCTGCATAAGTATACGGCTCGGCATCACTGAACTTGAAACCATCAAACATAGTTAATGTCCCTCGAATTTTATAATCCTTCGCAATCATTTTTGCCTCAAAAACATGCATATACTCTACAAAGTGTCTTGCCCATGATGAATCTGCTGTCCGCCTGCTAAACCAGCTATAGAGGTTCTTCCACTCAAGATGCGTTACCCAATCGGGAAGCGACTTTGGTTTATCAATTGATAAAAGAACTACATACGGCTGTTGATAGCCATACCTGGCTGAGGTCTTTCGATGCCTTTTGAGCTGATTGATTGATATGCCTGCCTGAACTTTAGCCTCTATAACCACTGCCCAGTCATCTTGATCGAAGAAACAACCATCAGGCAAACCTTCTTGACCGTCTTTGTCAGAATCTACCTCCTCCCCCGGTACACATTGAAGGCCAAGCTCTATATTCTTTAAGGCTGGCACCCTCTTCGCCCCAACCAACTTAAGAAAAGGTCGCACGAGCTTCTTGTCGTTCGCAAGCGTAACCATCAACGCATGCGTAAGCCTGTTCTCCGGCTGATCATATTGATCGAAAACATTTCTCACAGTTCACACCTATTTATTTTATTGTCCAGGTGCCGTGGGTGACGATTGTTTCGTCAAATTGTTTCATCAGATTAACAAGGACAAACAGTATTCTCTACCGGCTGAGTACTGCTGCCAGGCCTGTAATTGTACCGATGATCCCCGCCAGTGCCGTTAGCACTGCGAGCCACACCACGGACCACTCCCGCCTTCCGCGCTTTTCTTGCCGAATGAGCTTTTTGAGTTCCCAGATGCCTTTGGAAGTCAGGACTCTTCCCCGGCCATATGATTGTTCTTGCCAAAGTTCCTTATCCTTCATATCCGGCATGGGCACCATCAACCTGTTAGCAATTTGGCAAAAGCGTCTTGTCTTCAAAGCATCAATTTCTTCAAGGACTGGCCACACAACGCTGCCTTCCTCGGCATTAAGTTCCTCCAACTTCTTCCCCGACAACCCTTTTCTGTGCTTTGCATACGCCCGTTGAATTTTACTGCATTCTTTTTCGAGTTTTAGCAATTGCCAGCGATATTTTGTTTTTTCAAACATAACTATTATCTTTCAATTTTATTGGCCAGCCGCCGTGGATGGTGATTACATCAGGCATTAGCATTTTTACCTTCCCACGCTGAAAACAGGTCGTCAAATGATAAAAACCTTTTGTTTAACTGGCCCCTTCCCTTTTGCAGACACTCTTTTTTCACCGGCGGATTAAACACAAGTCTTGGTGTTCCAAGAAACAAAAAACTTCTTTTTCTGATTTTCTCCCAATCCCAGTTTTTGTGAATAGGTTTAAGAAATTCCTTGTGCTTCGTTAGCCAACTTTTGCCTCGAATTAACTGTATGGTTTTCAATAGTTGTCCCCATGTTTCTAAAACTTCCACTGTTTCAATTCGGGCTATATAGCTCAATCCAACACGAATGCCGGGATAATTCACAGAAACTCTCTGGCCGAAATGTGGCGCAAAATACAAAGCTTCGCGCGATCTGCTGTTCTTTTCATAATGACAACCATACAATTGAGCCTTCAGGAAAAGGACAAGCGTATCCGGCTCATTGATTTCTCTTGCATAAATTTCAACGGATTCTTTTTCTTTTATCATGTGATAGTCCTCTAAATAACTCTGCATATCAGTACTCACAAATCTTACTTTGGGATTTGATGACTTGGAAAGTTCAGTAAGCAATTCACCAATTTCATGCCATTGTACATACCTAATGTTTTTCAACGTTTTTTCTTGTTCTGACGGTACATATTGCGTTACAAGGACTCGCCATTTGGCCGGGTACTTCATCGACTGCTTGCAAGGATTGCTTCCATCTGTTTTTGCTTCAATGATTCCTGTCCCTTTGGTTGTTTCTATTAAAATATCA
Source organism: Sedimentisphaerales bacterium (assembly GCA_030611315.1). GTDB lineage: Bacteria > Planctomycetota > Phycisphaerae > Sedimentisphaerales > Anaerobacaceae > JAUWPZ01. The sequence goes on along the minus strand of JAUWPZ010000098.1, from coordinate 3,028 downwards.
GAACGGCCTTGAGAATGATTCGACTCTAATGAAACGGAATATATGGTTCCATCAAAACGAAAACTTTTTAAGAATTGCTCCGGAGCAAGTGCGATCAGATAACCTAACATTGCCGTCAGGCGAGTTTCTTTCAAAGATCGCCCTAATGCCCCAGACAAACTTGATACAATACCTCCTCCCCTTAATAACGGAATATGCTCTAAATCATTTTGTCTGTCAATTTTTGTAGACATCATTTTATTGGCCAGGTGGCGTGGGCGTCGGCCCAATTACCGAATACTTTGTCGCCTTCGAATACCAACAGGAGGCAGTTTACTTCTCTTACATCTATGTCTATATTCTTTGGTGCAGAATCTTTATTCATCTTGCCGCTGTCGAAAAGGACCCTGTTGCCGAAGAAATCTTCGTTATAAGCGCGAAATCTGCCCGTTCCATCGCCGTCATAAGAATCATCGAGGCCGACGACAGCTTTGAAGCGTTCGGCTTTATTATTGAGTTTATACATTATCCTGCAGTTGCCCCTGCAGCCAAGCCCCTTCTTATGCTTGACGCCGTCAATAGTGATTGGATTACTGTTGTAATTTTTATCACTCACGGGAACATTGCCTTTCTTCCAGATGTAGTAAAGGTCGCTCAGATACGTCAGGCCGGTCTTTGTCACCATATATTTGTCGTCAGGCACAGGCTCCGGGGCAGGCAGCGGGTGGCCGGTTGAGCCCACCTTTATGAGCATAAGGCCGTGCTGGGGAAGATTGCCGGCGGTGTAGGAGTCCTTGTAGCGTCCCAGGTCTTTGCGTGCCCATAAATCTCTTACCTTCTGGCTGCCCGAAAGGCCGATTTTGTCCCAGGTAACAGTAATATCCGCCGGCTTTGGGCCCTTATTGAGTAATAAAACGGCGGTGGTGCCGTCCTGTAAGGGCTTGTTATATATTTCATGGTCACCATTGTCATAAACCTTGTATCCCTGGATGCCCCTGGGGTCCTGATTGACTTTAATAACTTCCGGTGCGGTTAATATATCTCTTACTTCGTCGGACATGGTTCTGAGGTCATTGCCCGCCATCAACGGGGCCGCCAAAATGCACCACAAGCTAAAATGGGCCTTGTTTTGAATATCATTACCTCTCTTCAGATTGCCGACCTGCAGCATGTCTGGGTCGTTCCAGTGGCCCGGGCCGGCAAACTGCCACAATCCGTTAAAGGCCGGATGTATGGAACGGTCGCCGGATGAGGTCTCGGCGCAATGATAAACCGAACCCATCCAGGGGTATATGTCACCGGAGGTTCGCCATAACTGGGCCATATCTTTTCCACCCCATGCCCACGCCCCGTTGCCGAAATCGGATATGCTCAGGACTATGGGCCTGCCCGTCTTTGTGATACAATTTCTGTAAATGGTATAATCCTCGGTGCTTAACCGGCCGTTGCTTTCGGCGAAGCAGCTGTCCATTTTTATGTAATCCACCCCCCAGGAAGCGAAGGTGGTCATATCGGCCTGTTCGTGTTTGAAACTGCCCGGAAGCTGCTGGCATGTCATGCGCCCGCGGTCCTCATATATGCCGAACTTCAATCCTTTGCTGTGGATGTAATCTCCAATAGCTTTCATGCCGCCTGGAAATTTGTTGGGGTCGGCAGTTAAATTTCCCTCGCTGTCACGTTTGCCCGCCAGCCAGCCGTCGTCCAGAACGAGATAGGTATAGCCGGCGTCCCTCATTCCCGAATCGACCATCGCATCGGCTGTTTGTTTGATTGTCTTTTCGTCTATATCGGCCTGAAAAACATTCCAACTGTTCCATCCCATCGGGGGAGTAAGGGCGAGTTTTGTTTTTTCGGCCTGATTATTTGCTCCTGCAGATGAGCATGAAGTTATGCAGATTGCAAAAGCTATTAATACAATAACAAGCACAGAATTTCTGTAAGAACCTTGTAATTTCATAGAGCCAATCCTTTCTGAAAGCCAATCACCACTTGGCAATTACGCATATTTTAGCAAAATTTCCTCATTTGGATACTTTTCTTGCCATTTATTCCACTCAGTAATATCTTTCTTATCTGAACATCTTTTGAGAAGTTTATACTGTTCCTCATCGAACTTGTGTTTGCGTTTCGGCTGCTCACTCTTGGGTTCAGACTCATTCTTTTTTGCCATTATTGTCCCTGTCTCTTTTCAATTCCTCACAGCCAACCGCTGCTCGATACATTCCTTGCAATTACAGTTGTCGTTATCCTTTGCGCCTCGTTCAGAACGTTTCCCAGTCGTATTCAATCTCGAATCGCAACTTGTGTTCCGCTTCTTCCTGAGCCAGTTTCAAGAAAATGTCCCTCAATTTTTTTCTCTGGGCTAATGCTGCCAGGTCGGTATAAAGCTTGTAGGATAACTTTTCCTTTTTCATTGCCACAACGAGCAGTTCAGTGTAATTCATATTCGGATGTGGTTCGATATCCGGCACATAATCGGCGATGTTAAGATTGCCAACTTCCTCTTTTTCTATTGCTACTTCCCCTGCTTTTACAGCTTCCAGTTTTATCCTATGCTCCACTTCTTCTGTGGCAAAGTCTCTAAGGACTTTAACCAACTCAGGGCCCTTCACCATATCTGCCAATCTTACATAAAAAAGGTGCGCTTCACTCTCTCTGTCTATTGCGAAATCCAGAACATCATCAACGGAACCAAATTTTCTCATTTCTGTGGTTTTCAATTTCTCACCGCCGCTCGATACATTCCTGACATCGTCTTGCTTTGTACTCCAACGTAGCCGGCATCAGCGAAAAGGCGAAAATTATCACGATGACATAAAGATTTGCTCGCTTAGTCATTTTTTACTCCTCCCAACAAAATGCGAGTCTTATTAAACCGAGATTTTCATTTAACGATTATCGAGACATTTCCCCGTTTTTCAATTCCACAATTTTGATGCCTGCGTCAAAAGTAGTCACCGTCAAAAAAGTGCTATAAGTTGTTGTATTTTGGGGAGTTAAATCATTTTTTGGGTTGACAGGCAATGCGGGTTGTATATAATATAATCTG
>JAUWPZ010000207.1 GCA_030611315.1 Sedimentisphaerales bacterium | reverse complement strand
AAACAGGGTAACACTTCTCTGAACCCGGCGGACCGCTGTATTGTCCGTAACTCCTGCTGTAACAGACTGTTATAAGTATTTCTGGCCGTTGTACTACCTTGAAAAGCGTTACCCTTGAGCATATCAGATTGAACCATGCCTGAAAAAACAAATGATGGCGGGTATATAATCGCAGCCTACTCAAACAGTCCCATCGATTTCGATGCCCACTTGATTAAATTAGGGCCGGAATTGAAAGATTCTGATTATGACGGGGTGTGTGATGAATATGATAATTGTCCCTACCTCCCTAATCCTCACCAGGATGACATAGATTCCGATGGAATAGGCAATGCCTGTGATAGGAGATGCCCGAATCTCGACAGGCTAAATCCCGTCAACTTTAAGGATTTCTCCGTACTTGCACACAACTGGCAGACCCGTTCGAGCCATGCCGGCGACCTCAACGGGGACGGGGATATTGATATTTGTGACCTGGCTGTTTTGTTGGGCGACTGGCTAAACGATTGCAGGGACTATTGACTTTTGCACAATTATATAGTGCTCACGATTGAAATTCCCCCCGCCGCGGCGGGTTCGCGGGCAACTTGTGCCACAGGTAGTAACCTTAAAACAATAATTTACAATCCTAATCGCGGGAATTTATTACCCTTAAGGGTATAAAAACACCGGAGCATGCGGCTCCCGGATACCGATTGCAAAATCTGCGAAAAATCAAGTTTTGTCCCTGCCGAAAAAGTCTGGTTTACACCCAATTTTCTTGCAATATTGAACTATTGTGAGTAAAGTAAGCTAAAGTGGCAGTAAAGGTTGCAGCCGGTGCGGCGGGTTCTGTGCCGGAGCGGCTTTTCGGTAAACAAACCCTTTTTTGGGGAATAGTGTAACGGTAGCACGACTGACTCTGGATCAGTTAGTCCAGGTCCGAATCCTGGTTCCCCAGGTGGTTAGAATTGTCTCCTGCGAAGCAGTGCCAGGCCGCATAAGGCCAGCAGCGAGGCCGTAGCGGGTTCCGGGATGAAAACGGCCTCCTGCGCTAATGTAGCGACGGTTGTTCTGACAACGTCTGTTGCAAACGCGTAGTCGTAGGTAACGCCGCCGGGATAGGCCGGATTATTGGCTAAGCCGTCACTGGCGTCTTCGGAGGAGTGATAATAGGCATTGCAGCCATCATACCATACTTCGTCGGCGGTGTTGTCCCCGACCATAATGGCAGGGAATCCGGCCGAGATAAAAGGACCCTGGTCGCCGGCATACCAGCGGGATGTGTGTGGAGTATTGAGGTCAAAGCTCAATGAAGGCACGTATGTTTGGGCTGCCGTGATAAATGTGTCGGCCCAGTCAAGGTTTGCCGCTGTATCTCTGGTTCCAATGTCAAGGTCCTCCGGCTCGGCGGGGTCGCTGTCCCAGCCCGGCCGTAGTATCATATCCAGATTGATTACTCCGGCGATGGTCTCATTTTCGGCGAGGACTGCATTATCAACGTAGTCGCTGCTGCCCTTCATCCAGTCTTCTTCAGCATTGAAGCCGATGAAGCGAATTGTGTTGCCGAAGCTATACCGGCTAAGGACCCTGGCGGCCTCGAGCACACCGGCTGTCCCTGAGGCATTATCGTCGCCGCCGGGGCGTTCGCCGCTGCCGTAAGTGTCGTAGTGGCTGCCGAGAACGTAAATTTTCTCAGGCGTTACCGTCCCGGTCAATTCGGCCACGACATTTCTGTAAGTCCCCTGAAGGCTGACGGCCAGACCCATTTCGGAGAATATGTCACTGAGGTACAGTGCCGCCTCCTGGTTTCCGAGGGTCCCTCCGCCCGCCCAGCCGTCACGGTTGCGATAACCCTGATTGAAACTCGGGTCATAAAGTCCGAGGCCGCAACTCTCAATAGCTAATTGATAGCTTTGATATTGGCTCTGTGAGACCTGGCCGACAAGGTTCTCAATCGCCTGTACCGAAGCCGGCGCAGAGCAGGGAAAACCGAGCGTTATCAATAAAAATATCGCGCCGGCTGCACGGACTTTCGGATTGACTGTTCCATTCATTTCTGTACTCACACATCCTCCACCCTCCTCCTCGCCTAAAAAAAGCTCGTTATCATTATACAACTTCCGAAGCCCGGTTTCAAGCTCAAATGGCAATTGACAGTATTTGGTATTTGGAGATTGCCGGCTGTTATCCCTCCCCGCCAAGCTTTTGCGATATGCACGGACTGGCCGTACCCGCCTTTTGATACTACACTTTGGCCTTGTCCTTCGTCTCTTTTTGCCATTCGTAAATCTTATCTCTGAGCCGGCTGATAACATCGCCGTGGCGTCCTGAGTCGAAAAGGTTGGTAGTCTCGCCCGGGTCTTCTTTGAGGTTGAATAGCTGGCATTTATCCACATCGTTAAGGCACAGTTTCCAGCCGTCCGGCGAAACAATCGTCCGGGTATGAATATTTTCATCCCACTTTCTGTGTGAGGGGCTCCATTCGATAAATACATCTCTGGGCTCGACTTTGTTGCCTTTGAGCAGCGGAACAAGGCTTTGCCCCGGCAGAGCGTCGGCGGATTTGGCGTTTAATAATTCCAGCAGGGTCGGCACCATGTCGATATGGCTGACGGAGTTCTTAACAAGGCGCCCCTTGCCCTTGCTCTGCGGGATGCGCATCAGCCAGGGAATCCTCGCTGCCTCCTCATACATCACGCCTTTCTCCACCAGATTATGTGAGCCCATCATATCACCGTGGTCGCTGGTATAGACGACAATCGTATTTTCCGCCAATCCCAGCTTTTCAAGCGTTCTGAGAATCGCCCCCACACTGCGGTCCACCTGAGTCACCAGGCCCCAATATTTGGCGATTAGGTTTCTTATATCTTTCTCACTGCCGCCATATTTTTTTATACAGTTTTCTCGTTTCTTCCGATAGACCAAAGGCTCATTGTCTTCCAGAGGGTCTGCGAAGTTCGCGGGCAAATCCACATCATCAGGGTCATGCTCGTTATCAAGAGGCCCGAAAAACGGCATGTGTGGTTCGAGGAAGTTGATATACAAGATAAACGGCTCGTTGCGATGACGCCGCAGAAATTCACAGGCCCTGGTTTCCAGAAAGGCGGGTTTGCAGTGTTCGATAGGGCGTCGTGTCGCGAATGCCCGACTGAACTTGGTGCCGCGGTCGGGCTTATAGCTTTTGCCGATGAGGAAATGATGATAGTCGCTCCTTTTGCTGCGGTCGCGCCCCTCGCCGTAGTAACTCGTATATCCGTCTTCAATCGAGGTCCACTGTTCAAAGCCGTGTTGAGCAAAAATCTCATCACCCAGGTGCCATTTGCCCATATAGGCGGTTCGATAATCGGGGTCGTTGAGCAATTCCCCCAGGCAGCGAATATCCCTCGGCAGCGGGATGTTGTTCCTTGTGCAGCCGCTTGTATGCGGCCAAAGCCCGGCCATCACCGCCGAGCGGTTGGGTGTACATACCGGCTGGGTCACGTAGGCTTTTTCGAAAACCACGCTTTCACTGGCCAGACTGTTGAGGTTCGGCGAGTGGATTTTGGTATTGCCGTAAGCGGCCATCGTGTCGGCACGCTGTTCATCGGTCCAGATAAACAGCAAATTGGGCTTCTTTCTCTCTTTGCCTGCTCTCGGCTTACTGAATCCCAAATTCTGCCCGGCGATAATCCCTGCCGCACCCATACCTGCGGCCCTGAACAACTCTCGTCTGCTCACTTTTGGTCTCATAAAACGCTCCTTCGCTCATTTGTGTCAGGCTGTTTATTTTACGAAATTTCAACTCAAGAGATATCATACACACAAAACCCTGTAAGACAAGGGGGCTGTTTATTCGGGCTCGGCTTTGCTTGCCGGTTGCCTCTTCTCATCGAGGGGGACTCCGTAGCGTTCGTGCGTCCAGTAGTCGATACTCGTATTCGTAAAACCGTAGAACTCATCGAAGCCCCGCTATGGGGTGCAGGCCGGCCAGGTAACGTAAAAGCTGGTTAATCGAACGCCGCCGGCAGCCAGCTTGTCGAGATTCGGCGTTTTGATTTCGCTGCCGCCGTAGCATCCGAGGTCGTTGTAGCCCTGGTCGTCGGAGACAATCAGAAGAATGTTCGGCGGTTGTTGTCTTCGGCTGCGCATGTTGAGACTCGAACAACCCGGCACAGCTAGTGCGGTCGCCCCGAGACCCATAAATTTGAGGTACCGACGTCGATTCATGTTCGTCTCCATAAACGGCAAATTTACTGCAGCTATTTCTTTCCCCCGATTGA
>JAUWPZ010000052.1 GCA_030611315.1 Sedimentisphaerales bacterium | reverse complement strand
TAGATAGACACCACCCTTGTCATTCGCCCATGCAGCATATATGTTCGCACTGCCGACGTGTTGCATCCACGTAATAGGATATATGTTATATGTTGGCTCATCGGTGTGTGCTGTCAAGCGGTTCAATTCAAATGGGTTCAGCATCCAAACAATCGGCTGTTTCTCTTGTAGAGCAAAATAAAGTGCAATCAACGAGCCCTCCGTCCAGTCTAAAAGGCGCGTTGGTAGACCAACATGTTGGGCTATGAATAACCATTGGTCTATATAACCTCGATCCGGCATACTTCCATACCCTAGAGACGGTGCTTTCATTCGGAAGTACTGAAGAAGGCGATTTTCTAAGGGATCACCTTTGTATTCCTTTCCCTCTCTGTAAAGCCTCGGTAGCAAGGGCTTTTTGCAGTTCGGTTCCCCACGAAACCATGGGAATTCAATTTTCCACTTTTTATAATCCTTTCTTGTTGCTGCGGTGAAGGCTTCTACACAATCTATTATATATTTAGACTCACCCATAATTTCCAATTACCTTACAATGTACAACTGTTGAGTATTTTCCACCCATACTTACGGTAGAGACTATAAAAAGCCACAACTGTAAGGCCAAAACCCAGCCATCAATTTCATAGAAACCCGCGTCTATTTTGCCTTTTCCCTTTCTCCTTTTGACTTTATCACTTTTCTTCAGTTTGCTTCCTCAAAGTTGCCGCGCTAAATTTTACCCATAATTAATCACTTTTCAATACATTTTTTGTACTTTTTGTCCTGTCCGCTCTACGCTATAAGTTTATCCTGAGCTTGCCCCTAAGGGGCTTGTCGAAGGGATAAGCGTGCGTATTTTGCGGTTAAGACCTCAGACCACAGACGCCAGACAGAAGACAGAGAGCAGAGGGCGGAGGACAAAAGTCAGAAGACAGGGGACAGAAGAAAATAAAATAGCTTGAACATTCGGGAATGATTCAGTAATTTAGCACAATCATAGGCCTATGCAGGCTGAAAGAATTGTGTTTATGGGAAATAATTGAAAGGAGGAATTGTGGAAACACTAACTCGTCGACAATTCATGAAGGTCGTTGGGGCATCGGCTGCGGCGGCTGCGCTGCCGAGCGCGTTGGCAGCAAAAGGAGCACAAGGCAAGCCTAACATTATATTTATAATGTCGGACGACCATTGCGCCCAAGCCATCGGTGCGTATAACTCGCGACTGGCCAAGCTGAATCCTACGCCGACGATTGATACACTTGCCAAGGAAGGGATTCTATTAGAGAACTGCTTCTGTACGAATTCGATTTGTACGCCGAGCCGGGCCTGCATAATGACCGGCCAACACAGCGCTGTCAACGGCGTATATGACCTCGGAGGCAGGCTTGAGCCGGAGCGACAATACTTAGCGATTGAAATGAAGAAGGCCGGCTATCAGACAGCGGCGATAGGCAAGTGGCACCTGAAGACCGACCCGAACTTCGACTACTACAAGGTTTTGCCCGGCCAAGGTTCTTATATGAATCCGACGTTCAAGGAAAAAGGCAAGGGGACCGTTAAAATGCAGGGACATTCGTCGGACTGCATCACGGACAGCGTCCTGGAGTACTTGAAAGGCCGAGATAAAGATAAACCGTTTTTCCTGAAATACCATTTCAAGGCGCCGCACGATATGTTCGAGAACGCGCCACGCTACGAATCGTACCTGGCGGACGTTGACATTCCGGAGCCCGATAGTCTATGGGACAACAGGAATAACGGCTCGATTGCGACGCGCGGGCATAAGGATGAGCTTCTGCGATACTTAGGGACATCAATCGGCAGGCGAAACATCAGGCGGAACTATACGAAGAACTGGGCGAAAGACCCCGGATTGAGCGACAAGGAGGCCAAGCGGCAGGCGTATCAGACGTATCTCAAGAAGTTTCTGCGGTGCGTTAAAGGGGTTGACGACAACCTCAAACGAGTAATCGACTACCTCAAAAAAGAAGGGATATATGACAATACGGTGATTATGTACACGGGAGACCAGGGCTTTATGTTAGGCGAGCATGACTACCAGGACAAGCGGTGGGCATACGAAGAATCGATGCAAATGCCGTTTCTTGTGCGTTATCCAAAAAGCATCAAGGCGGGCAGCCGAACCGACGCTATCGTGGAGAACGTGGACTTCGGCCCGACGATGCTGGATTTTGCCGGTGTTGATACGCCGAAGTATATGCACGGACGGAGCTTCAAGTCTATTCTGGAGACCGGCAAAGAACCCAAGGACTGGAAAAAGGCAGCGTATTACCACTACTGGATGCATATGGCGCATCACGACAATCCAGGCCACATCGCGATTCGTACCAAACATTACAAGCTGATTTTCTTCTATGGTACCGCTCAAAAGGCATCGGTCCCGCAAACACCACCGGGCTGGGAGCTATACGACCTGGAGAAGGACCCATACGAGATGAACAACGTATATGATAAGCCCGAGTACAAGGAGGCCATCACCAGGCTCAAGCGGCAGCTTAAGAGGCTGCGGTCGGAATATAAAGAGGATGACCCGAAATTCGCATTCAATAAGGTGATAGAGGAATTCTGGGACTACGATGAAGCGGACCGCGCCAGAGCTATCGAGATATCACACGCGTACAGACAATCGAAAGAACGTAAACGATAGCCGGGAAGCAGGAGAAAGGATATCAGGGGGGTTGAATATTGAATATCGAACAAGGAATGTCGAATGTCGAATTTGCCTTATAAGGAGTAACGTTGTATGAAAAATTATCGCTTTGGCACAATAATCCTTTTGATTTCTATTCTGTTCCTGACGACAAATACGGCTCTGCAGGCTGAGGAGAAGAAGAGGGAAAAGAAAAAAGAAGAGGAGAAAAAGGCAGTTCCGGCGGCAGCTAAGGATGTGTTCGAGATACGCAACATCGAAGGATGGACGGTCTATATCAATAAAAAGGACCTGGAAGAACACGCCGAAGAGATGGACAAGGCGCTCGACCATATGCAAAACCAGCTCTATCAAACGCGATTAGTCGCGCCGGGGCCGGCAGTGGCCATCACGCAAGAGCGGGTTCCCTTTTGGGTTGAATATGATTCGGGGCCGGGCTTGTCGTTTCATCCGAGCTATAAATGGCTGCTGGGCAGAGGGTATCCTTCGCCGGAGGGGCTGCGGTCGCTTGTTAGTAATTGCCATGCCAAGGGTTTCTGCCGGACCACGCTTCATCAGCCGTGGGTGGTGCTGCACGAGCTGACGCACGGCTACGATTATACATACTTGGGAGAAGGCAGGCGATACGGCAATTCGCGAATCGAGGAGGTCTATAAACGCGCAAAGGATAAAGGACACTACGAAAAGGTCCTGTGCCGATATTCCAAAGGGGCGAAACATTACGCCATCACAAACAAGATGGAATACCTCGCGGAAAATACCGAGGCATACTTCGGAACGAATGACTTTTATCCCTTTGTTCGGGCGGAACTCAGGGAGCACGACCCGGCGGCATGCGTTATGCTGGAAGAGCTTTGGGGGGTGGATGTTAAAGAGCAACAGCGCAAAGTCAGGTCGCTGGCAGGGTTTATCAAATCACAAAATGAAAAAAAGACCGGAACATCAGCGAAAAAACGAAAGGCTCATGTACCAACGGGCAAATATGATAAACGTCAGATAGAGGGATGGACGGTATATGTCGGCCCGGAGCTGATTGAGCAAAAGGCGTACGGGGACGAGGTATGCAAGCTGCTGCGAAATAAACTGCACATGGTTAAACGCTATGTGCCTGAAAAGGGATTAGAGGAATTACAGAAGGTGGCTATCTGGCTGGAACGAAACAACCGTGCTGTGCCATATATGACGTATCACGCTTCGGCGGAAAAGCTCAAGGCAGATAAGCAGAATCCCGATAAACTCGGGGCGATTGAGATTGGCAATGCCGCGAGATTTATGCAATGGCAGGATTTGCAGCAATTTATGGTTTTGAATCAACTGGCGCAGGCATATTACGAGAGCGTTTCGAAGGAGGAGAAAGAGGAAATAAAGAAGGCCTGGGAAAAGGCTGGGAAGAGCGGGAAATATGATAAGGTCCTGCGATTCGATGGGAAGCACGTTCGGCACCCGGCGCTGGAGAGCCCGCTGGAATTTTTCGCCGAGATGACGGAGGCGTACTACGGGGTGAACGACCATTATCCATTTTTACAGTTCGAGACGAGGCAGCACGATGAGGAGACCTGCGAACTCTTAGCGAAACTCTGGGGCGGCAAAGCCAAATAAACGCCTTATGGGAGCGGAATGGCGTTTTTGTGTCGTTGCGAGGCCTTTGGGCCGAAGCAGTCTCAAATTTCCGCAAGAGAGAAAGTGCCACGCTCGGCTCTGCCTCGCTTGCACCGCCATAAAATGGCCAAAATTCAGTGTATCAACCCGTGAATGGGAAAGTCTTTTTTTAATCGGTGGAGCTCAATGTGAGGATTTTAAGAAGGGCTGAATTTGATTAATTTCTTTATGTTTGTCATTTTTGCTCACGGTAATATCAAATAAAATGGGATTGTTATGATACCTGACTTCAAAATGCCGGGCCGCTTCGCGGGGCTATTTGAACAGATTCCTCGGCTGCGCTCGGAATGACAAATCAGGTTTTGTTAGAGCACCTTAGTCTCAGCGACGCGAAGACTGTGGTTGAGCAAAAAATGAAGGTACCGGATATGAACAAATGGGACATCAAATTACTTCCGGCGAGCTTTTCGCCGTGGCAGTCGAAGAAGGAATCCTCCAGGCAGATAGCCGTTTTAATGAGCGGCGGCGTTGACAGCAGCACGGCCGCCCATCTGCTGAAGGAGGAAGGGTGGGAGGTTCTGGGCATTACGATGAAAATTCCCACACTGAGCAGCGGCTCGCGGTGCTGCTGCGGAGCGGATGCGGCCTTTGTCTGCAACGAAATAGATATACCCCACTACTTCGTAGATGTAAGCGAGGCCTTCGAGAATTTGATAATAGAGAGATTTCGAGAACTATACGCAAAGGGCCAAACTCCGAATCCCTGCGTGGAATGTAATACACTGCTGAAGTTCTCATTAGTATGGGACTTTCTGGAGGCAACATTCGGAATCAGCTACCTTGCTACCGGCCATTACGCGAGAGTCATCAATACGGACGGCAAGGTGCGACTCGGTCGAGCAAAGGACAAAACGAAGGACCAAAGCTATTTTCTATACGGTATCGCCGCGGAAAAGCTCAACAGATTTGTCCTGCCTTTAGGAAACTTCAGCAAGCAGGAGGTCCGCTCGATTGCGGCGGAGCTTAACTTAAGCGCTGCCGATAGAGACGAAAGCATGGAATTATGCTTTGCCGGCGAAGGCGATTATCGAGCGGCTTTGAGCGGCAGTGAGGCCAATAAAGAAGGCGACATGACCGATATGCAGGGCAATAACATAGGCAGGCATAAAGGGACTTCAAATTATACCTTAGGCCAAAGGCGAGGCGTCGGCTTCGCGGGCGGCAAACCGCTATACGTGGGCAAAATAGACGCAGAGACAAATACTATCGCATTGGGCACAAGAGACGAGGTGAGCTGCCACGTCGTGAAGGCAAATAAGATTAACACCCTTATACCCGAGGAGCTTGCTTCGGATAAGCGGCTATTCGGCAAGATTCGCTCGTATGGAGACCCTCATTCCTGCAAGGTTGCCGAGGTGAGTGAAAACCAGATAACAGTTGAGTTCGACGAGCCTCAATTCGCGCCGTGTCCCGGCCAAAAGCTCGTTCTGTATGATGAGGCAGATAATGTTGTTGCCGGGGGAACAATAATCTAAACAACCAAAACACATCCTACACTTAGAGCTATTCTTAAGAAGCCCACAACCGAGATTAGTAAAATTGTGCTACGAAATAGCGGAATATTGTGAGACTATGTTTTGTACTTTCTGCTACTGTTGACGTAGTAACAGTCGACGATAGAAAACTATTGAAGGGTTGATTTTTCGAGGTGTGACGATTTTCTCCGGCAGCAGATAACGTCTTTTGTGACAAGAAGTTACATGTCGTCATCATTGCGAGGTGAAACCTGAGCACAGTCGAGGGAGTCCTGATGTGTCGGTGCGCCGAAGCAATAAGACGAAATAGAGACGTGTTTACAAAATAAAAAACTTTGCCAGAAAATCCGGCTACACCTTTTTTGACACACCTTTTTAGTTGCAATAATCATCACAACAACTTAGAATATTTGGTTTATCAAAAGGCATTGTCAGCGAAAAATATATGAAAAAAGACCAAAAGACAGGCTCGGTAATAATAGTAGGCGGAGGCATAGCAGGTATTCAGGCGTCGCTTGACCTGGCCGATTCGGGATATAAGGTCTATCTGGTCGAGTCCCGGACCGCTATAGGCGGACATATGGCGCAGCTCGATAAGACCTTTCCCACAAATGACTGCTCAATGTGCATTATATCGCCCCGCCTCGTTGCTGCCGGGACTCACAGAAATATCGAGATAATAACCAACAGCGAGCTAAGCGAACTGACGGGCCAAGCGGGCAGCTTCAGTGCAAAAATCACGACACAACCGCACTTCGTGGACCTTGAAAAATGTACGGGGTGCGGGCTTTGCGCAGAAAGCTGCCCGGTCAGCGTCAAAGACGAATATAACCAGCTCCTTTGCGACAGGAAGGCAATCTTCAAGGAATATCCGCAGGCTGTCCCGAATAAATTCGCGATAAGCCGGCTGGGAACGGCGCCCTGCTACGACGCCTGTCCGATACACGGCAATCCGAGCGGATATGTCGCGCTGACGGCGGTGGGTAAATACCAGGAGGCTTACGAGTCAGCGACAGAAAAAAATCCATTCCCCTCGATATGCGGCAGGATTTGCGAACATCCGTGTGAACAGAGCTGCAACAGGGCGAATCTGGACAGCCCGGTCTCAATAGCCTATATAAAGAGATTCCTCGCCGACTGGTTCGAGGAACACGGCGAAAAGCTAACGGCTGAAGAGAAACAGGCGTCGATAGAAGAGAACGGCAAAAAAGTGGCAATAGTGGGAGCCGGGCCTGCGGGCCTGTCGGCGGCTTTGGAATTGAGGAAGATGGGCTATGCAACAACCGTCTTCGAGAAGCAAAGTGTTTTAGGCGGCATGATGAGTCTCGGAGTTCCCGCGTACAGGCTGCCCGAAGATGTTATACAAAGAGATATACAGGACATTCTCGATTACGGCGTTGAATTTAAATTGAACAGCCCCGTCAAAAGCCAGGGCGATATCGAGGGATTCTTCGCTCAAGGATTCGAGGCGGTATTCCTGTCGGTGGGTCTGCATACGAGCCTCAAATTAGGTATGGACGGTGAGGAGCTTGAGAACATTTCACACGGTATCGATTTCCTTCGAGATGTCAGGCTGGGCAACAAAAAGGGCGTCAGAGACAAGGTGATAGTAATAGGCGGCGGCAATGTGGCGATGGACTGCGCACGGACGGCGGTAAGGCTCGGCGGCAAAAAGGTCGAAATTGTCTGTCTTGAAGGATACGACAAGATGCCGGCTTATCCGTGGGAAATCGAGTGGGCCGAAGAAGAAGGGGTGGTGATAAACGACGGCAAGGCCACGAGTAAGATTCTCGGAAAAGACGGCAAATTCGCCGGTCTGGAATTGTTAGACGTCAAAAGGATGGCGTTTGTCGATGGTAAACTCGAGCTGGAAACGGTAAGCGGCACTGAAACAACTCTCGAAGCCGACGAACTAATAGTGGCCATAGGCCAAAAGGCAAACCTTGATTTCCTGAGCAAGGATGGAAAAATAAAACTGACGCCGCGAGGTATAATCGACATCGATGAAAAAACAGGCGAGACAAGCTGGAAAGGAGTTTTTGCCGGCGGCGACATCATCCGTGGTCCGGCCAGCGTTGTGCAGGCTACGGCCGACGGGCAACGAGCGGCCGGCGCAATCGACGCTTATATAAAAGGCGAGGACTACGAGGGCGAAGAGGAATGCCTTCCGGTCGTCGAAATTTCCGCCGAGGAGCTAAAAAACAGAGGTGAAAAAATTCTGCCGCGTCAGGAGATGCCCACGATTCGGCTCGAGCGGCGGGTTTCGGAGTTCGACGAGGTTGACCTGGGATTTACGGAGGAAATGGTCAGGGCCGAGGCGGAAAGGTGCCTTTTCTGCGCGATTTGCTCTTACTGCAAGCAATGCGAAAAGGTCTGCGAGGCAGATGCAATCCTATATAACGATAAGCCTAAAGAACGGTTGCTTGACGCCGGTGCGGTGATTTTAGCTCCGGGCTTCGAGCTGTACGACGCCAAGAAGAAGGGAGAATACGGATACGGGCGTTTTATAAACGTCGTCAGCAGTATGGATTATGAAAGGATTCTAAGCGCATCGGGACCGTTTGGCGGTCATATACAAAGACTTTCCGACGGCGCCGAGCCGAAGAAAATCGCCTTTATTCAATGTGTCGGCTCCCGTGACCACGAGAGGCCCTACTGCTCTTCGGTCTGCTGTATGTACGCGACCAAGCAGGCGATTATAACCGCCGAGCACACACCCGGCGCCGAATGCAAGATATTCGTAATGGACGTCCGAACTTTCGGCAAAGGGTTCGACGAATATTACGAAAGAGCGAAAGACAAATACGGTGTTGAGTACATTTACACGAGGCCTTCGGGTATAAGGCAGGATTTCAAGACCCATAATCTTTCGCTGGAATTCACGGAGGACGGTAAGAACTGGGTCGAAGAAGAATTCGATATGGTCGTATTGTCTTCGGGGCTGTGCCCTTCTGAGAGGTCAACAAGGCTGGCCGAGGTATGCGGAATCGAACTGAATAAGTATAATTTTGCCAAATCAGCAGACTTTGTACCGACCGCTTCGTCGAGAGACGGGATTTACCTTGCCGGGGCGTTCGAGAGCCCCAAAGACATTCCGGAAAGCGTTACGCAGGCCAGCGGAGCGGCGGCGCAGGCGATGGAACTGCTTGCCGACGTCCGGGGTACGCAGGTCGAGGAGAAGAAATATCCTCCCGAAAAAGACATATCACAAGAAGAGCCTCGGATAGGCGTTTTTGTATGTCACTGTGGTTCAAATATCGGAGCATTTATCGACTGTGAAAGAGTCGCGAGCTTTGCAGAAGGTTTGGCCGACGTGGTATTTGCCACCGACCTTATGTACACGTGCTCTCCCGACGGGCTGAAAACCATCAAAGAATCAGTCGAAGAGCATAAGTTGAACAGGGTCGTTGTGGCGTCGTGTACGCCGAGAACACATGAGTCTCTATTTCAGGAGACAATCAGGGAAACAGGGCTCAATCCCTATCTGTTTGAGATGGCTAATATCCGCGACCAGTGCACTTGGGTCCACACCCGTCTCGGCGAGGCAACCGAAGAAAAAGCGATAGAACTGACAAAGATGGCTGTCGGACGGGCAAGGGTGATAGAGCCCCTTGCCACTCAAACCTATGTTCCAAAAACGAGCGCGATTATTGTGGGCGGCGGCGTCGCAGGGATGACCGCAGCGCTGTCCATAGCAAACCAGGGATTCGGGGTGCATCTGATAGAAAAAACCGAGAGCCTCGGCGGGAATTTAACCAAAATCAAGACCACAGCGGAAGGGCTCAGGCCTCTTGAGCTTCTGGAGAAACTTCAAAAGCAGATCGAGCAGAATAAACATATAACCGTCCACCTGAACAGTACGGTGGAGGAGTGCAAAGGATTTGTCGGTAATTTCAAAAGCAAGATAAATCACGACGGCAGTATTGCAGAAATAGAACACGGGGCGGCAATCATCGCGACCGGTACGGAAGAATCCAAGCCGGATGAATACCTCTACGGCCAAAACGATAAAGTGCTGACGCAGATGGAACTCGAGGAGCAAATTGAAAGTGACCAGGAGTCCATAAAGAGGCTCAACGAGGTAGTGATGATTCAGTGCGTCGGTTCGAGAGAACCTGAAAGGATGATATGCAGCAGGGTTTGCTGCACCGAGGCGATTTGCAACGCCATAGCTATTAAACACATAAATCCGAAAGCGACAGTCGCCATACTGTACAGGGACATCCGAACCTATGGTTTCAAGGAAGATTACTATAACGAAGCACGTGAATTAGGCGTATTGTTTTTCCGGTACGACCTTGACGGCAAGCCGGTCGTTACGCAAAACGGCTCCGGGCAGCTCGAAGTTCGTGTAAAGGACCTGAATTCTTCATTAGAGCTGAGCTTCTCGCCCGATGTGCTTGCGTTAAGCGCGGCAATGATACCTTCGCCGGACAGCGAAAAGGTAAGGACGGCTTTCAAGGTTACCCTTACTCTCGAAGGATTTTTCCTCGAAGCTCATATGAAGCTAAGGCCGGTTGATTTCTCGTCCGATGGTCTGTTTCTGTGCGGCACTTGCCACGGACCCAAGTTCATCGACGAAAGTATCACCCAGGCCCAAGCCGCCGCCGCCAAAGCCGTTGGTATTCTCTCCAGGAAGGTACTGGAAATAAGCGGGATTGTCTCGGTAGTGGACGGCGACAAATGCGCGGCATGTCTGACGTGTGTGAGGGTCTGCCCGTATGACGTACCGGAAATAAATGCCGACGGCGTTGCCGAAATTGAAGCAGCGATGTGTCACGGGTGCGGCATCTGCGCATCGGAATGCCCGGCAAAAGCTATCCAGATGATGCACTATAAAGACGAGCAGGTAATCGCCAAGACGGAAGCGCTGTTTAAGCAGACATGTGAGCCGGTGAAAAATGAGTGAGTTCGAACCGAAAATAGTGGCATTTTGCTGCAATTTCTGTGCCTTTGCGGCTGCGGATTTGGCCGGCGCAATGCGGTTGCAGTATTCGCCGAGCGTACGGATTATCCGCCTGCCGTGCACGGGCAAGGTTGACGCGATACATCTTATGAAGGCATTCGAGGAGGGCGCAGACGGGGTATTTGTCGCAGGCTGTCTCGAAGGGCAATGCCACTTTTTAGAAGGGAACACTCGTGCAAAGAAGAGGGTCGATTATGTGAAAAGGCTCCTTGTGGAGGTGGAAATAGAGCCTGAAAGAGTTGAAATGTTTAATCTTTCCGCGGCCATGGGCGGGAGGTTCGCGGAAATTGTGGAGGAAATGACGGAGAAGGTGAAAAAACTGGGGCCGACTTATATAGGTAAGCAGAAAGAGCCGGTAAAGACATGAAAATCATCGGCAAAAAAGACATAAAGGCAGACAGCTCGCTGGCAGAAGAAATCGCCAGGCGAAGCGGAGAGAATGTATTTCTGTGCTATCAGTGCAGGAAATGTGCATCGGGATGTCCGAACCGCAAGTTTATGGACAGTACTATTACCGAGCTGATGCGTTACGTGCAGCTTGGGATGGTCGATGAGGCGATGAAAAAAAATACCATCTGGTACTGCCTGTCGTGCCATACCTGCTCGGTAAGATGTCCCGAAGATATAGATATTCCTCGCGTGGTCGATACATTAAGGATTCTCGTTGAGGAGAAGAATATCAAGGCGGATGACAACCATTCGAGACTGTTTAACCGGCTCTGGATGACAATAATCAAGTATCTCGGAAGAGGTTACGAGGTCGGGTTAGTGGGTGCGTTGAATCTTTTGAGCGGCAAACCTTTTAAGGATTTGCCGTTAGGATTCAAGATGATAAAGAAAGGCAAGCTAAAACTGCTGCCGTCTATAAAGAAGCCTTTTTCGATGATGAAGATGTTTTCAAGGGCCAGGAAATTAAAGAAATGAAAATCGCATATTATCCAGGCTGTTCACTGCATTCGACAGCGATTGAATACGACCTTTCGACGAAGAAGGTCTGTGAGGCGCTGGGGGTGGAGCTGGTGGAGGTCAAGGACTGGATTTGCTGCGGCTCGTCGCCGGCGCACCAGTCCGATGAACTGATGTCGGTGGCTTTGCCGGCCAAAATTCTTTCGCTGGTGCGGGAAACTGATGATTTGAAAGAGGTATGCGCACCGTGTGTATCGTGCTATTCGAGATTGAGGTTCGCCCAGGAGAGCATGAAGGACGAGGGCGTGAAGAGGGACGTCGAGGAAATTATCGACACGAAGTATCCCGAAGATATTAAAGTCCTGCACGCGCTTGACGTGATAGTGGAGAAAGTAGGGACCGAGGCCGTCAAGAAAAAGGTGGTCAGGCCCCTTGCGGGGATTAAGGTGGCCTGTTACTACGGATGCCTGATGACAAGACCCCCGAAAGTAACCGGCAAGCAGCAATTCGAGAATCCGACATATATGGAATCGGTGATGGAGGCCATCGGCCTGGAGGCGGTCGATTGGAATATGAAGACTTTCTGCTGCGGGGCAGGCTTTGCGTTGACACAGACCGAAGTGGTGCTTGAGCTGACGAGAAAAATTTTAGCAGATGCCGAATCGGCCGGGGCCGATGTTATCTCGGTCGGCTGTCCTTTATGCCATGCCAATCTTGACGGCAGGCAGCAGCAGATAAATAAAAAGTTCAAAACGAATTTCAATATTCCCATATTTTATTTTACCGAACTTATGGGCCTGGCGATGGGAATCGACGCGAAAGAACTGGGCGTTTTCAAACATCTTACAGAGGTTAAAGATTTTCTCAAAGAAAGGGTGTTCGTATGATTGTAGGTGACAGGAAGCCGCTGGAAGAAATCCTCAATTCTATCAAGGATTATAAAAAGATAATGCTGATGGGCTGCGGCGGGTGCGTTACGGTATGTTTTTCCGGAGGCGCAAAAGCTGTGGGACTTCTGGCGTCACAGATAAAGATGGCGAGAAAAAAGCAGGGCCGGGACATTGAAATAATCGAGTGCACACCCGAGAGGCAGTGCGAATACGAATTTATAGATGCGTTGAAAAAAGACATCGAATCGGTCGAAGCGGTACTGTCGATAGCATGCGGGGTCGGGGTGCAGACGATGAATGAAAGACATCCCAGGACAATAACAATTCCCGGTTTGAACACCAAGTTTATGGGTTACCCGGTGGAGCACGGGTTTTGGGAGGAAAGATGCGCCGGGTGCGGAGATTGCGTTCTGGAATGGACCGGCGGGATATGTCCTATCGCCCGGTGCGCGAAGAAACTTCTGAACGGACCCTGCGGGGGCTCGAGCGACGGGAAGTGCGAAGTCGATAAGGACACGGATTGTGTGTGGCAGTTGATTTATGACAGGCTGAAAAGTTTGAATAAACTCGATAATCTTACCGTTGTGCGAGAGGCCAAAGACTGGCGAACCAGCACGAACGCAGGCCAGCGAAAAATCAAGTTCGAAGAGGCGATGTTATGAAACAGAGAAGCAGACTCGAAAAGGTTCTGAGTGCAGGGAAATTTGCGGTTACGGCAGAACTGGGCCCGCCGCAGAACGCCGACCCGGACGTGATCAAAAAGAAGTCACAATACTGTCTTGGGAACGTCGATGGCGCGAATATTACGGACAATCAGACCGCAATAGTTCGGATGTCGAGCATAGCAGCCGGGGCGATTGCGATATCCTGCGGCCTTGAGCCGGTGGTGCAAATGGTGTGCAGGGACAGGAACAGAATCGCAATGCAAAGTGACATCCTCGGCGCCGCGGCGCTCGGGGTCAAAAACCTTCTCTGCCTTTCAGGCGACCATCAGAAATTCGGAAACCACCCGCAGTCAAATAACGTTTTCGACATTGACTCGGTACAATTAATCGCTATGGTCAAGAAGATGCGGGACGAGAAGCAGTTTCTCTCGGGGGACCCGATAAAAGAGCACGAGCCGAGATTATTCATAGGCGCCGTTGAGAATCCCTTTGCGGACCCGTTCGAATTCAGAGTAATCCGGCTTGCCAAGAAAATCGAGGCCGGCGCCGATTTTATCCAGACGCAGTGTGTTTTTGACGTGGACAAATTCGCCAGATGGATGGAGCTTGTGGTCAAAGCGGGGCTGCACGAAAAAGTATATATACTCGCCGGTCTGACGCCGGTGCGTTCGGAAAGGGCACTGAAGTATATGAAGGCCGAAGTAGCGGGTATGAGCATTCCCGACGAGCTTATAAGCAGGATGGAAGCGGCCGGTGACAAGGAGGAAAAGAAAGAAGAAGGAATCAAAATCTGCCTTGAAATGATAGAAAAAGTAAAAAATATGGAGGGGGTTGCCGGCATTCATCTCATGCCGATAGGCTGGGAGAGCATCACGCCCGTCATCCTGGAACGAGCCGGCCTGCTGCCTCGCCCGGAAGTTTGATTCTGCTGCCAAGAAATCATATAGCAACATTACTTTCCAGGGGCTATGACTTCGGGGGATTGAATCGGAGCAAACTAATGGAAAAGTTCGGTACGGCAAGATATCAAAAAATGTTAAACGACATCGGTGAACTCGGTGTCGAGAATCTGTTTGGCTTTCTCGGCAAGGTCCAGGATACGTTCGGATACGTGCCCAGAGAGGTAATCGAGGACACCGCGAGGCGAACGGGTCTTTCACCGAGCCGGATTTACGGCGCTCTGACATCCTACAGAGACTTCAACCTCAAGCTGGAGGGCGACGGTTAAAAATGAAAGAAAACAAGATATTAACGGGTCGTGGAGGCAAATATGAGCCTCTCGATGTCAAAGGATACGAGGCGGACGGAGGTTTTGCAGGTCTGAAAGGGGCGCTGGCTATAGGGCCGGAGTCAGTAATCGAGGAGATTAAGCGTTCAGGCCTGAGCGGTCGCGGCGGGGCAGGATTTCCCACGGGAGCAAAGTGGGAGATGGCCGCTCGTGAAAAGCAGGAACCTAAGTATTTCATTTGCAACGCCGAAGAGGGCGAACTGGGAACATTCAAGGACAAGGTGCTGCTTGACGGCGACCCCTGGCTGGTTCTTGAGGGGATATTAATAGCGTCCTATGCAATAGGCGCCGGCCAAAGCTACATATATATAAACGGGGAGTATGAAGAGACCGTAAAGCTGTGGGAGAAGCTCGTCGTTGAGGCGAGAAAGGCTAAGCTGCCGGGGGACGGCATTTCAGGTTCAAAGTCTTCGGTTGACCTGCAGGTGATAAAGGGCAAGGGGCTCTATATTACAGGTGAGGAGTGTGCTCTTATTTCGTCCCTTGAGACCCGTCGCGCCACAGGGCAGCTCAAACCACCTTATCCGACTCAAAGAGGTCTTTTTGGAAGGCCAACGGTAGTAAATAACGTAGAAACAATTGCGAATATTCCGGTTATCCTGTCAATGGGCGCCGAGGAATACCGCAAACTGGGGACGGCAAAAGAACCGGGCACACGCCTTTTCTGCCTCTCCGGGGACGTCAAGAAAAACGGGGTTTATGAGCTTGAGACAGGCTCGGGGACTCTGAGGGAGCTTATCGAAGAATTTGGCGGAGGAACAAAAAGCGGCCGAGGTGTAAAAGCCGTTCAGCCCGGAGGAGGAACAAGTGCGTTTCTAAGCGGCCGGTCTGTGGACTGCAAGCTCAGCGACGAGGCGATTCGCCAGGCCGGCAGCGGACTTGGAACCGCAGGGGTGATTGTTTACGAAGAGGGCAAAAGCGCCGTTGGTATCGTCAAAGGGCTTCTTGATTTCTACGGGAGAGAATCCTGCGGCCGCTGTGCGCCGTGCCGGATTGGAGTTGTGCGAATGAAGGAGATTATCGAAAGGTTGTTTCATGGCAAGGGCACGACCGAGGATTTGGAGCATCTTCGCGAAATTGGTAAAGCGTGTGTAAGCGTATCCACGTGTGGAATGGGCCAGGCGTTTCCACTTCCTGTGCTCTCAGCGTTAGAACTTTTCCCGGAAGATTTCGAGGCAGTTATTGCCCAGGCTCCGGCATAGTAAGCTGTTTTCAAGGTGATACAAGAATGAAAGAAGTTAGTCTGACAATTGACGGTAAGAACATTACCGCCGCAGAGGGCACAACGATTCTCGAAGCGGCAAAGGCGGCCGGGATTGACATTCCTCATCTGTGTTATGACCCGCGAGTCAAGCCGGCGGGTACGTGCCGACTTTGCGTTGTGCAGATAGAAGGCCGAGCCGGTCTGACGATATCGTGCAACACAACTGTGGCCGAAGGGATGAGAGTATTGACTGAAAATGAGGAGATTTCAGCATTTCGCAAGACGATTCTGGAATTGATTCTGTCTGAGCATAGGGTTGCCTGTACAAGCTGCGACAAAGACGGCGCGTGTGCACTTCAGGACTACGCGTACCGATACCAGGCTGACGAAGGACGATTCGGATTGGCAAAGCGAAAGCCGACGAAACCGAATTACGCGACAAACAGCGAAGCGATACTTTATGACCCGGACAAATGTATTCTATGCGGCTTGTGCGTCAATTACTGTGAAGAAGTGCAAATGGCTGAGGCACTGACATTTGCCGGCCGCCTCGGCCAAATGGAAGTCGGTACAGCCTTCGGAATAGACCTTCACACCAGCTCTTGCGTCCTATGCGGAGGATGTGTTGAGATTTGCCCTGTCGGAGCTATGCTTGACCGCGCGGCCATAGGCAAAGGCCGACACAAGGACTTGATTAGAACACGAACTACGTGCGGCTACTGCGGCGTTGGCTGCCAGCTTGAGCTGCTTACAAATCCCACAACAAATCGCATTGCAACTGTAACGAGCTATTTAGGCTGCATCCCGAACAACGGCAATATGTGCGTCAAAGGCAAGTTCGGTATGCAATTCGTCGGCAGCGACAAGCGGCTCACAACGCCTCTGATAAAGCGAAACGGTAAATTCGAGGAGGCAACGTGGTCCGAAGCAACTGACTATGTAGCTAAGAAGCTAAGCGAAATTATTGCCGAACACGGCCCGAACAGTATCGCCGGGCTGTCCTCGGCAAAATGTACGAACGAGGACAATTACGTATTCCAGAAATTCATCCGGGCGGCCATAGGCACGAACAACGTTGACCACTGCGCTCGGCTCTGCCATGCCTCGACCGTCGCGGGCCTTGCAAGGGCATTCGGCAGCGGCGCCATGACCAATTCGATTGACGAGCTGACAAACGCCGGGTGCATATTCGTAATCGGCTCCAATACGACCGAAGCGCATCCGGTAATCGGCCTTAATATAAAAGATGCGGTTGTCGAGAACGGGGCCGAACTGATAGTGGCCGACCCGCGAGCAATCGACTTAGTGCGGTTCTCAAAGCTGCACATGGCCCAAAAACCCGGCACCGATGTGGCGCTGATAAACGCTATGATGAACGTCATAATAAGTGAGAAGCTGCTCGATAGCGATTTCGTAAAAGAACGCACAGAGGACTTCGATGCAATGGCTGAGGCGGTGAAGGATTTCACGCCGGAAAAGGCAGCGGAAATTACTACCGTTCCGGCTGAGAAGATTCGCCAGGCCGCCAGGATATACGCCAAAGCCTCGGCGTCGAGTATCGTGTACAGCATGGGAATCACCCAGCACACGACGGGGACAGACAACGTGCTTAGCCTCGCAAATCTGGCGATGCTGACGGGCAACATGGGTAAAAAATCGGCGGGCGTAAATCCGCTGCGCGGCCAAAACAACGTTCAGGGCGCCTGCGACCTCGGCGCCCTGCCGAACGTTTATCCGGGTTATCAATCGGTGGAGGACGCGGAAATAAAGGCCAAGTTCGAAGGGGCGTGGGGCAAAGAGCTTTCGCCGAATAAAGGCATTACGGTTGTCGAGATGATGCACGCCGTGGAGAATGACGAGATAAAGGCGCTTTATATAATGGGAGAGAATCCGGCCCTTTCGGACCCGAACCTCAACCGAACGCGAAAGTCGCTGGAGACGGTGGAATTTCTGGTGGTGCAGGATATTTTCCTCTCGGAGACGGCCGAGTATGCGGATGTTGTTTTGCCCTCTGTTTGCTTCGCGGAAAAGACCGGTTCATTTACGAATACGGAACGTCGCGTCCAGCGCGTTCGCAGCGCCGTCGCCCCGCCGGGCCAGGCCCGTAGTGACTGGGAAATCGTCTGTGAGGTGGCGACGAAAATGGGCTACCCGATGAGCTACGACTGCACGGGTAAGATATTAGACGAAATCGCATCGGTCACGCCAATCTACGGCGGGATGTCGTTCGAGAGAATTGATTCTGTCGGCCTGCAGTGGCCCTGCCCGGACAAGAGCCATCCGGGTACGAAGTACCTGCACAAGGGGCGCTTTACGAGAGGAAAAGGCAAATTCCACGCCGTTGAGTTCATCCCCCCTGCCGAGCCGCCCGACAAGAAGTTCCCCTTTGTTCTTTCTACGGGCAGGCTTTTGTACCAGTTCCATACAGGTACGATGACGAGAAAATCAAGCGCGATAAACCAGGTCTCGCCTACGGGTTACGTAGAAATCCACCCTGATGACGCGAAAAAGCTTGGAATCGCCGACGGTGACAACACCGAAGTAATGACCCGCCGCGGCAAAGTTACCACGCCGGCAAAGGTTACCGGAAATATCGGAAGGGGCTGGCTGTTTATGCCGTTCCACTTCCGTGAAGGCCCTGCCAATATGCTCACAATAGATGCGCTTGACCCGCTGGCGAAGATACCCGAATATAAAGTATGCGCTGCGACGATTAAAAAGGCCCCGGCGACGAGCTGAGCCGCCTCTTTACAGAAACTTTGAGCGCGGAACAACGAGAAAGTGTTGTATTAGGCGAAGTCGAACGGACCGCGCCTTGTTGCCTGCTTCATCTCAACTTTCTTTACCGGTGGCCCGCGCCTTTGCAGCGCCGCCGCGGACACATCGGACGAAATTATTGATCCGAATCACATCACCTTGCGGCCCGCGTCCTCGCGGAAATCTCGACGCATCGCCCGACTTGGGGTCGCTGCGTTGCGAGCCGGCGCCGTGAACGTCCATTAGTGTGTACTGACCGGTGCGTCTGTTCTGCATCCAGCCAAATGACCTGCCAAAAGCGACATAGGCGGCAGTACCGGCCCTCGACAGGCTGGCATGAGTTGTGCTGGTCCAGTAAAAGGGATAATCCATTTTGCCGCTTTCAGCGATAAACGAAGTCGTCTGAAAAACCGTATCTATCGCCGCCGAATTCGTCGTGGCAGGCGAACGTGTGTAATCGACAATGCTCTGAAGTTCCTTGACATTGGGCAGCCGCCAGTCTGAATACCCTGCGTACTCCAGGTTCTCGGCCCAATCAAGGGCTTCCTGCCAGTTCAGCTTTCCGTCTTTGTTTTTACCGGCTTTGAGTTTGCCGCTGTCAACCTTCATCCACATAAGCCCGGAGGCCTTGTCTGTAACTGTGCCGTTGTTATTGTCTTTGAAATCATTTTTGCCGTAGCTCTTATTACCGCGCACATACATCACGTAGTACGTCTTTTCTCTACGGGCCGGAGTGCTGCCGATAGGATAGCCTTTGATCCGACCGTCGGCAAAGTTTACGCCGAACATGGTCTCATTTCCACGCATCGTTGTGCTGACGTACCTGGTACAGGTGGCAAACTGGGAATCAATGATACGCTCACCGCGGCCAGGATTGCCGTACCGGAACTTGAAATATTTTGTATCGATGAAGGGCCGCTGCCTGGAGGAATTCCGGCTCCTGGGGTCCGGATCGGTTCCGCTGAACAGAATAAGCGAGTAGAGTTCTTTGATGGTCGGCAGTCGCCAGTCATCATACCCACCGACCCTGCATATAGCGGCTCCTGCGACGGCCTGCTTAAATGTCTTCTTTTCGCCCGGATCACTCTGCCACATCAGCCCTGTGTTCAAGTCTGTAACCGTACCGTCACCGTTGTCTTTGTAAGCAGGCTCATTGCCGGTGTACTGTGCATCCTGACCGAAAAAGTCGGCATCTGCTTTAGGAAATTCTATTTCTGCATTGTTGCTGTAACACCTGATCTGGGCGGTATCGACAATCGTGTATGGGACTCTGTCGGTTGATACCTCCGCTGCCGATACGTCTGGAATCCAGGCGAGAATAGTCAAGTACAGTATCAAAGGTATGTAAAAATGAAGCCATACTTTTTCTTGCGTAGTATTATCCGGATGTTCAATCATTAGAATTCTCCTATCTTCACGTTATTTACGATTCACATCGATATAAGACGCATCCGAAGGGCGGCTTTATTGCAACGCCCGGCAAAAACCTGTTTCGTCACACACCAGCAGTGCCGACGCACCGCCCCTTCATTTAGTAAGTGGCCGGGAATTGGGTTTGGTTACAGTTTAAAAGCTCTTTTCGCAAACGCAATCGGGTCAAAATATACGGCAAAGAACTATAGTGCTCACGATTGAAATTTCCCGTTTGTTCGCGGGCAAGTAACCTTAAAACAATAATTTACAATCCCAATCGCGGGAATTTATTACCCTTAAGGGTATATATTCCTATCAAAACTCACATCCACTCTAACGGAGATTGTGATGTTGTCAAGCAGGGCATTGTTCGTGCTCGTGTGGGCAAGAATATGGACTCTAACCTATTGGTGTGAGAGAAGCCTCCTGGGATGTAAAGGCAATTCTCGGGGAGACGCCTGTGCATGAGGATGGCTCCGCCGCTTTTGAGGTGCCCGCCAGAACACCCGTCTATTTCCAGGCAATCGACGCCAAAGGGCATGTAGTCCAGACCATGCGCAGCTGGCCTACCTTGCAGCCCGGGGAGACATTCAACTGTGTGGGCTGTCATGAGGACAAGAACGAGGCTCCTCCCATCGGCAAGATGTCCATGGCCATGAAAGCGGGCATAAAAAAACTGGAGCCCTTCTACGATATATCCGGCCAGAGATTCGGCTTCCCGAAAATAATCCAGCCCATATTCAATGCAAAATGTGTGAGCTGCCATAAGGATGCGAACGGCATCGACCTGCAGGCCACTAAGGTCTGGAGCCAAAAAGAGAAGAAAAACTGGAACCAGGCCTATCTGTCCCTGGTGTTAAACCATACAAAAAGTAAAACGGCTAATGATATTAACAGCAAGCATATCAACTGGCTGAGTTCGCAGTCCCAACCCTCCGTCATTCCTGCCTACACGGCGGGTTCATCAAAAAGCGGTCTTCTTACTATGCTGGAAAAAGGGCATAGAGGCGTGACAATGACAAGGGAGGAAATGGACAAACTAGCTGCCTGGATAGACCTGGTCGTCAACCACCGCCCTGACCTTCTGGATATTCGGCTTAAACTTTCTTTTCGTAATACCGGTCACCTTCTTGCCAACGCCGCCGAGCTGCTTGGCCTTACCACGCCGGGCGATACTCCTGCCTGACACCGTTCGCTTACCGGTAAAAAAACATACTCTTGACAAGGAGGCCGTATCATCCCCCAAGGCGGCCAATATACTCAAACCAACCGTTTTTTTTGTATAGGATATCGCCACAAGTGCTTATCTATCATTAATACAGCACAATTTTCCATTTCTGCTTGAGTGGGAATGACAAAACCCGTTCGGGCAACAGGAACTAATTAATCGCAGGCTTGAGGCGGTTAGCTCTTAGTCGTGAGACTTGCAGGGATAACCCTG
>JAUWPZ010000135.1 GCA_030611315.1 Sedimentisphaerales bacterium | reverse complement strand
TCGTTATTCAGCATCGCCGCCGGTTCCATCCGGGCCGAAAGCGATTTTGCCTGAAACACGGTAACTTTCGGATGACGTGCCAACGCCCCTCTCATCGCCAAAAACATCATTTGCAGGGCCTGCCGCTTACCCATCATTTCGACCAGGACGCAGTCCAGAATACCATCATCGCACTTTGCTCCAGGAGCTAATGTCATTCCCCCGAACCGAGGCGTATTACTGATAAGAAGGACGCCATAAACGCCCTGAAATGTTCTGTCGTCGGCCTTGATATTCATTTCCCAGCCGGAGGGCATTTTTGCGATTACCTTCAGTGCGGCAGCCATGTAACGCCTCGAACCGCTTAAGCCTTTAATATGAATGCTTTCGGCCGCGATGTTTGTAAGAAGGCCAAGAGAGGAAGCCACGCAAAAATATTCTGTCCCTGCCCGGCCAATATCCACGTATTTAGTTTTCCCATTCATGATTGTCCGGCAGGCCTGCTGCAGCCGTTGAGGAATACCCAGGCATTTTGACAAATCGTTGGATGAACCGCAGGGAATAATACCGATAGGCGGGATTGATTGGCAACCGGATGTTAAGATACCATTTATCACTTCGTTGACTGTCCCATCGCCTCCGAGCACAATAATCGCCTCGGCTTTTTGAGCTGCCGCCTCTGCGGCTAATTGACGCGCATGGCCGGGACGTTCCGTGATAGACAAAATAAAAGGGAATTTACTTTTTTGAAAAAAGGCCCGGGCAGGACCGATATGTAACCGGCTCAAGCCCCAATGTGCTTTTTCGTTGGCGATGATAACGTTGGTACACACAATGCAAAATAATTTCCGAAAATCCGGACTTCCGTATGCCAAATTATACCCTTAAGGGTAATAAATTCCCGCGATTAGGATTGCAAATTATTGTTTTAAGGCTACTTGCCCGCGAACAAACGGGAAATTTCAATCGTGAGCACAATATATAGCTACTTACATTTCCATTCAATAAGATTGTTCTGCAAATCTCCTATAAAAAAGTTGCAAGAAAACAGAAAACCCGGTAGAAATAATGCCTATCGAAAATGATTATGAAAGGAAACTATACCCTTAAGGGTAATAAATTCCCGCGACTGGGATTGTAAATTACTGTTTTAAAGTTACTTACCCGCGAACAAACGGAAAAATTCAACTGAGAGCACTATACTTATGAAACGTATTAACCGACGGACTTTTTTGGCAGGTTCGGTTGCTGCCGGCACATCACTGGCGATGTCGGGCTGCAATACTCAGCCAGCTCCCTATTCCAGGGTACGCGGGGCAAATGAAGATATACGCCTGGCCGTAGTGGGCATGGGCAGCACGATAAAAATCGGCGGCAGGGGCAAAAAGCACATCAGGGAATTTCGCGAGCTTGAGGGTGTGCGTGTTGTCGCATTGTGTGACCCGGACAGCGATATTCTGAACGAGCAGGTCAAAAAATTCCATGACCGCAGCGAAAAAGTGGGCGCCTACGCTGATATTCGCAAGCTGCTCGAAGACAAGAACATTGACGCGATTTCGGTTGTTACACCTAATCACTGGCATGCACTGGCAACCATCTGGGGCTGCCAGGCGGGCAAAGACGTTTATGTCGAAAAACCCGTTTCGTACAATATCCGGGAGGGCCGCAAGATAGTCGAGGCCGCCCGCAAGTATAAAAGAATTGTGCAAACAGGTCTCGGCTCACGTGCCAGCAAGGCCTTAGCCGAAGCTATCCGGTATATCCGGCAGGGCAAACTCGGCAAAATACTGGTTGCTCGCGGGTTTTGTCATAAGCGACGTCAGAGCATCGGGAAAGTAAACGGCCCCCAGCCAATTCCCGAATCGATTGACTACAATCTGTGGTCCGGTCCGGCCCCTATGGAACCGCTGATGCGCAAGTACCTGCATTACGACTGGCACTGGATATGGACCACCGGTAACGGCGACATCGGCACCCAGGGTGTTCACCAGATGGATATATGCCGCTGGGCACTGGGACAATCGCAGATGGCGCCGCGTGTAATGTCCATCGGCGGACGATTCGGATACATCGACGACGGGCAGACGCCGAATACGCAAATCATAATCTTAGACTACAAGCCGGCCCCGCTCATATTCGAGGTGCGGGGTTTGCCCGAGAGCAAGGCTGATTCAAAGCTGCCAACCTACCGCGGGATTCGCGTTGGTGTGGTAATTCAATGTGAAGGCGGTTACATCGCAAGCGGCGCGAGCAAAGTTCTGGCGTACGACAACAACGACAAGGTAATCAAGCAGTTCGAGGGAAGCGGCAATAACTACGCAAATTTTATCGAGGTTCTCCGCAGCCGCAAGGTCAGCGACCAATATACCGACATTCTTGACGGACATATTTCGACAGCCTTATGCCACATGGGCAATATCTCACACAGGATAGGCGCCGAGCGCAAGCCCGGTCAAATCAGAGAAGCAATCCGGGGCGACAAGAACTCGCTGGAAGTCTTCGAGCGTTTTGAAGAGCATCTGGCGGCAAACGAAATTGACCCGGGCAAGACCCCTGCAGTACTCGGCCCAGCACTCAAAATGGACACGCGCAGGGAGCGATTTGTCGAAGGGCACGGGCTCGACCGGGCAAACGAACTTCTGAGCAGGAAGTACCGCAAGGGCTTTGTCGTGCCGGAGAAGGTGTGAATCGGTAGATTTCAGGAGACCACAGGAAAGTGGGAGCATGGGCATAAGCTGTCCAGTCAATTAAAATATGTAATTTTGGTTTCTGCTGTCCGGCGATGTTGCCGGGTATCAAACCTCTACTAACCCGGAGGGCAGAGTTCCACGGGCTTGCCCGTGGGTGAATGAGTAGGCGGCGATATGGTATACTGTTTGAATGGAGATTCGATTATCAGGACACGGTGCCTATCGTACGGAATACCATATTGTGTGGATACCCAAATATCACCGCCGTATCCTGAATCCTGGCGTGAGGGGATATTTAGCCAAACTTTTTCCGAAAGCTCTCAGGAAAATGCCCGGATGCGAAATCGTCAGCTACAATATGCAAGTTGACCACATTCACATGGTAATGATAATTCCACCGAAGTATTCGGTAAGCGAAGTGGTTGGGCGGTTAAAGGGACAAACGGCGAGTGGATTAAGGAAAAAGTTTGGCTGGCCCAAGAAGGTTTACTGGAAAGAGAATGTAGTGTGGTCACCAGGTTATTTTGTATCGACGGTAGGTATTGAGGAGGAAAAGATACTGAAATACGTGGAATGGCAAGGTCGCCAGGATTCAGGTCAAACGAAGTTTGAATTTTGATTTTTTAAGTGCCACGGGCTTGCCTGTGGGTATCTACTGGGGTGACCTCTGTGGCTAATTTCTCTTTTTCCCCGCGTTCTCCGCGAACTCTGCGGTGATTTTTTTTCGCTTCTTTTCCAGCCAGCGGGCCTTGCGGAGTATCATCTTGAGGAATTCAAGGCCTGAGAGGTGGCCGAAAAATCCGGTCGCCACAACGGGCAGTACGGCCTCGGCTATCATCGTCTCAATCATCAAATCCAGCAGTGAATCGAGCTTGTTGGCGTCTAAGGTGATTACCTGGCGGTAGCCGTTGAGGATTTGGAGCAGCTTGGCCCGGTCGAAATAGTCCGGCCAGTCGGCCGGGTTGGGACGGCCGCCCACGATGGAGAACTGCAGCATCGCATTGGCCAAATCCGTCAGCGGCGGAGCCACCCGCACCGAATCGAAGTCGAGCACTGCCACGATTTTGTGGTCGCTAAAGAGCATATTGCCCGGATGCCAGTCGCCGTGGACAACCTGCTGCTCCCACGAATCGAAGCCCAACTGGTTCACGCGTGAGCTGGAGTCGTTATAAAGGACCATCAGCTCCTCGGCGGTATCGAACAGCTCCTTTTCAGGCCCTGCCTTTTTGTCCGAGCCTAAGCTCTTCAAATGCCTCCGGACAGTGGATGCATCGTGAAAACAGGCCCGAAGCGGCTTGAATTCGCCGGCAAAATCGGCCAGGTTATTATGAAACACTGCCAATTGCCGGCCGACATCAGCCGTGGCCTCGGCTGAG
Organism: Sedimentisphaerales bacterium; assembly: GCA_030611315.1. GTDB lineage: Bacteria > Planctomycetota > Phycisphaerae > Sedimentisphaerales > Anaerobacaceae > JAUWPZ01. Next base: position 5,752 of record JAUWPZ010000135.1, on the reverse strand, counting down.
CCGTCGTAACGCGAGCCCGAGATGAATTTGAACAATTCGTAAATATGTTTGTTGAGTTGCAGGATTGTATTGTCTTCGTCGCTGGTAAGGGCCAGGGAAACGACGGGAAACCCCTTTTCGGCCAGGTGGTTCTGGACCGCATGCGCAAAGGCCACGCGGTACAGGTCGTCTTTACCTTTGGAACGGCGTTTGAGCAGGAACTTGCCCTGCTCCGATATCAATACCACTTTAGGAGTGCGCCTGTTGCCTCTGGGCAGGCTCTTGACTTGGTGAATTACGCCGATATCATAATGGCTGAGGACACGAACAAGCTCCTCGGAAGAAAAATGTGCTCCGCCTCTGGGCATATCCTACTGTTTTCCTGACCCCTTTTTCTAATTCGTTAATCGAAATTTATCCCCAAGGGGATCCCATCCTATTCCGCTATACACTGTATTCTGCCTTCTGTCATCTGTCCTCTGCCCTCCGCCGTCTTATGACCTCTGTTGTCTTCATACTTCACTCTTCGTCCTTCGCTCTTCATACTTCGCTCTTCGTACTTCGTCCCTGTCCTCCGTCCCTTCGTGGCTAATTGCGAATCAGCAGCAGAATAACAATAACCACTAAGAACAACGCGGCAAACGCGCTTAGAATCAAAATAGCGGTACGGTAGCGAGTAACAGTCTCTTCCGTATAAACATCTTCGTGGTATTCCTCGACGGCTTCTCCGGATTCGAGCTGCTTGAGCATGGAAACGTCGAACCGCCTGTGGGCCTGGAGGGGCGGCTGACCGTTTCGAAGGGCCTCCAGGTCGATGAGCAGCTCCTGGACGTTTTTGTAGCGGTTTTCCCTGTGCTTGGCCATCATAACCTCAATGACCTCGGAAACTCCCGCCGAGAGCGAAGTGTTTATATGGTCCGGCGGGGTCAGCTTTTCCCGGAGGTGTTTTCTCATAACGTCGGAAGTATCATCGGCCATAAAGGGCACTTGGCCGGTCAGCATGTGGTACAAAGTGGCGCCGAGGCCGTAAATATCCGCCCTGCCGTCGATGTCGATTTTGCCTCGAATCTGCTCGGGGGCAATGTAATACGGCGTGCCGTATGCCTTGCCCGCCTCGCTTTTCGCCGTCTCGATATCCGTCGTTTCACGTGCCAAACCCATATCGGCCAGCTTGACCACGCCGGCTTTATTTATCATTATGTTCTTCGGCTTGACATCGCGGTGAATAAGACCAACCGCATGCGCGTGGGCCAAGGCATGAGCGACCTGTATAATAATCTCAATCCCCTCACGTTCCTCGAAGACATGGCCCGCCGTCAAATCGTCGGACAGCGTCTTGCCCTCGACATATTCCATTACAAAGTAGTGATACCCTCCCGCCTCGCCGACATCGATGGCCTGCACAATATTCGGATGATTGAGCTTGCCCGCGGCCTGGCCCTCCTTGTAAAACCGCTTGACGTATTCGGGATTCTGCGTGAAACGCTTCGGAAGAACTTTTATCGCAACCATCCGGTTCAAACTCAACTGCCGCGCCTTATAGACAAAGGCCATTGCGCCTGCGCCGATTTTGCCGAGGACTTTATAGCCGGGGATATGGTGGGCGGCGTCCTTGCTCTCCTTGATATTTGTTTTCAGGCGTTCGGCCTGGGTTTTGGTGAGATAACCCAGCTTAATCATAAGATCCTTGAGCAGGACAGGATTGTCCTTATGGCGAGATTCCAGGTTTTTGAGCGAACGCTGGAGTTCCTCGTCCGTGCAGAGGCCCTGATCGAGAGCCATCTTGCCGAATACCGTATCGTAGTTTGTTTCGTTTGTCATAAGTCTAAGAAACTATAAAAATTAATTCAGTTTACCCGATGGCTCTGGATTCGGAGCTACCCGCTTCGGCGGGCACAAGCTTTGCGGGAATGACAAAGCTAATACTTTCCTACAGAGATAATACTTTCTTATTGTCAGATACCCTTAGTTTGCTCAGCTTAGCAAAAAATTGCACGCTGAGGCATCAATCACCTTAGCTCTGCTATACACTTCCGATAATACATACTGCCGCGCTAATTATCGAACAACAAAAAGCGTTGTCAAAGAAAATCTGGACATTCTTTAAGAAAGTTAGGCCCAATGGAAATTCGGCCTTTTGGGCAAGTGAGTTTAACGGTTTTTAGCTTGTGAAGCGTGAAGAATAGGGGATAGGGTTTAGGGGATAGGGGATAGTGAAGGACGAAGAGCGAAGAGCGAAGTATGAAGACAGAGGGCAGATGACAGAAGGCAGAATACAGTGTATAGCGGAATAGGAGGGGATTCCCTTGGGGATAAATCCATAGGGGACAAGTTTCGATTGACATTTGCGGGTGGATTACATACAATTATTTTGTGGTTATAAATTAAAGGAGTTGAGGGTATTCAAATTAAGTGATGCCTTGAGGGAATTGTGGGATTGGGGTAGGTGGGTGGTTTGGAAGTGAAAAATAACAGGTTAAAAAACAACGGGAAATAATGAGAGACGACAAGATGTCAAATAAAATAAATGTTTCTAACAATGACGATAAAAGTAACTTAAATGTTATTTTAAGAAAAAGTTTTCAGTCAGCTAATATAAATTTTCTGATTGGTTCGGGATGTTCCTCCCCTGCAATTAAACCATCAGGAGAGGTTGAGAAAGAGATATGCAATCTTTTAGATGAGGGCAAGGAATTAGAAGCTGAGAAACTTATGTGCAAATTTCTAAAACCAATAGCAGAGTCCAACGATAAACTAATAGGCGGCAATGTCGATGAAAATACAACTACGACATTAAATAATTATAAAACTTTTCTTGGGAATATTATACAAATTTTAACAAGGAGAAAAAGCAATATACTTCTGAAGCAAGCAAATATATTTAATACGAACTATGACTTGTTTATAACAAAAGCTTCTGAAGAAATTGGATCTTCATTAAGGCTGCATGATGGTTTTGATCGTAACCCGAAGTTGGATAGTCGATTCAAGTTTTCTACAACCGAATTTTTCAACATTGTCTACAATAAAGGCAATCTATATAACTATCAAGTCGAGATACCATCTTTAAATCTAATTAAATTACATGGCTCGTTAAGTTGGGAAAAATCAGATACAGACATTATATTTCAAATAAAGGGAAATTCTTTGGAGAAATTAAAGGATAATATCCAAGGTATTCAGGATGCTAAGACAAATAAAGATGATATCAAATTACTGAGTCTGCTAAAAGAGTTCAGCAATCAATTTTACATTATACTTCCCGTAAAAGACAAATTTAGAGATACTCTTTTGAATCGAGTCTATTATGATCTTTTGAGAATTTATGCCAATGAACTTGATAAAGAAAACACATTACTAATTGCAGAAGGGTTTTCGTTTGAAGATGAACATATATTGGATATAACTCGACGAGCTTTAAAGAATCCAACATTACATCTAATTATATCTTGTTATGAAAAAGCTAATGTTGAAATATATGAACAAAAGTTTGGCCAATATAACAACATATATCTTGTTTATAATGAAGACGGCATTTTGGATTTTTCTGAATTTAATAATCACTTTAACTTGCCAGAGGTTTTGACGCAAGAACAACCATCAGTAAAGAAAGATGTTGTATCACAAAAGGGTGAAGAAAATGATTAGTACAAATCTTACAAAAGATGCAATCTTGCGTATAGGTGAAGTTACTGGAATTGACGGAAGAAAGATATATATATCAGTAGATAAAAACAAGAATTCTTCTGATCTTTTATTTGACGGAAAGATAATCAAAAACGTTTCTGTTGGCAGCTATATAGAAATTGCAAAAGGTTTTCTTGGCATTATAGGTAAAGTTGACGGCGAAAAGTTAGAGAAGGAAACACTACACCAGAAGAGCGAAGAAGATAGTCGTTATGAAGTTATTGATAAGAATAAAAGAACACTAACTGTCAGCCTGATAGGATATATAGGATATGATGGTGGTTACAAAGGAGGAATAAAAGAGCTACCTTTAATAGGAAACGAAGCCTATATCTTAACTGAAGAAAAGATCCACAAAATACACAACCTTATCAAAGACAAATCACCTCTTTACATTAATATAGCCAAAACGGATATTGAAGAAATCGATATAGATTTGCCCATAGATGGAATATTCAATAGCCATATCGCAATTTTTGGTAATACTGGCAGTGGCAAATCAAATACATTAGCGTCGCTATATCAAGAGATGTACAAAGTAATGTCTAAACAAAATGGAGATAAGTTTAGAGAAAATCACAGATTTCTTTTATTTGATTTTAGTGGTGAATATGCAGGAGATGATTGTATAACAAAGCACAAAAAAGTATATAATCTTTCAACAAGTAAAGATGAGGACGAATTAAAAATAAAAATAAGAGGAACCGATTTATTAGAAATAGAAACGTTTTCAATATTGGTAGAAGCAACAGAAAAAACACAAAAACCGTTTTTGAAAAGAGCACTGAGATTATATAAGCAAGTAAAAGACAAGGATAGGCCTTTTGATTATTTTAAGGGGATTTTAAAGAACCAACTCACAGATATATTAAGAATGACTAATAAAGACATTTCATTCAAATTGCTCGACTACATCATAGAAATTTTATCGAGTCATTTGATTAATAACGAAACAAGAGACGAAGAAATAAAAAAACTTACGGAAGATTTAGATTTTCACAATCAGTCAAAGGCTTTTTTTATTAAGAATACGAACATCTATTTTTATTCCGAACCTGATAAAGTAACAGAAACAAATATTTATAAAGCAATCAATGACTTGGTTGATGCCAACCTTACATTGTTAGATGATTTTATTAATTATCTACATCTTCAACTTATCATAGATTTATATCAATACAAAGTACAGAATGATCACATATACCCTGTTATAAATAGAATAAGAGCAAAGAAAAATAATATAAGTAAGATATTCAAGACAATTGATGGTAATAGCGATATATGGCAAGGCAAAAATTTCGTTGTTATGAATCTTCTCGATGTTAATTTGGATATGAAAAAAACCATCCCTCTTTTGATTGCTAAAACATTATATAATGAACATAAAAAAGAGAAAAATCAAAAAACACTTAATATCATTGTAGACGAAGCTCATAATATATTATCAAAAGAATCTTCCAGAGAAACTGAGGAGTGGAAGGATTACAGGCTTGAGACTTTTGAAGAGTTAATAAAAGAGGGTCGAAAATTTGGCGTGTTTATGACCATAGCAAGCCAAAGACCAAATGACATATCAGAAACAATTATATCGCAGGCACATAATTATTTTATACACCAGCTTATAAACCATAAAGACTTACTGACTATATCAAATGCTGTTTCTTATATTGATAAGATAACAGAGGAATCTATACCAACGCTACCTGTTGGAACTTGTATTTTTAGTGGTATTGCTACGCCTATGCCATTAAAGTTGAAAGTAAATGAATTGCTTGATAAGAATAAGCCGCAGAGTAAGACACTCGAATTTAGTAATCTTTTATTAGAAAATGATAGCGCAAAAGGCTAATATCGAAATCCCAATCCCGCACCAATTAAACATAGGTTTAAGCCCAATACGTGCGGGACAAATGTTAGAAACAAAACCCCCTGCAGTGAGGCTGTGTCGCAACGCATTCTGGCGGTTCTTATGCGGCTTGTCTTTGGGGTGACTTTGCGTAGATTTCGATATTTTGCCGGACATGAAGCAGTGTTTTCGCAAGAGGCAGGGTTTCGGCCGGGATTTCGGACTGTGCGACGGCAATGT
>JAUWPZ010000038.1 GCA_030611315.1 Sedimentisphaerales bacterium | reverse complement strand
CATTTGTGTGCAGCGTTTCTTCCAAATCCTGTTTTATACCTATCATATTAAACAGGTCCTGTTTTTTCAGCTTTATAACAATATCAACATCACTGTCAGCCTGACTTTCATCGCGTGCTGCAGAGCCAAACAGGCCAAGAGCGATTATTCCATATTGTTCAGCACAATTTTTCTTGAATGCTCTCAGTATTTTTAATATTTCTGTATGTGACATTTTCACATCTCCATTTTTCCATTTCTTCTACGGATAATTTTATATAAAACTATCAAACGAGCATTCTACACCGTTTTTTTGCCTCTTAGACCGTTTACAATACCAACTTCTACTTTCATAAAGTAAACCGCGTTAATAGAAAAGTCAACTGATTTCGTGGATATCGACAAAATCATGGCAGGAAACATGTGCAACCAAAATGACCATTGTAGGCAGAGCCTTCTATAAGCTCTATTCTAACAAATTTTATTTCCTTTGCACAACTTCATCCGCAAAATCCGGGTTTATATCATACCGCCGGCCTCAAACTTACTCTCAAATCTTCTGCGCTACCAGACGGGCTGTCCGCTCAGTAAAATCTTCGTTATCTGGAAAGGCATCCGGCTTTTCTGGAGCTGGTCGTACACATTGAGGACAATCCTTCCGGTGTCGGGCAATTCGCTTTTAATGGAAAATTCGAGTGTAGTTGTATCGGCCATAGACATATAACCGCGTCTGCCGACCTCCAGCTTCGTGCCATCCTGGGCATAGAATTCCACAGATTCGACCTCTTCATTCGCCAGGTTCAACCTTAAACTCAGCATTGTAGCGTTTCTTTGAAACGGGTCGTCCTCGACGGCGGTGATTACTGCTGAGAACTGTCCTCCTTTGGCCCCGGCCTTGAAATCCATAGCGCCCAAATCCACCTGTTTGGAGCCGCTTGCAGTCAAGTACTCCAACGTGCCGGAAAGCTCCTCGAGGACGGTTGTCCCCTCCTGTGGCACGAGTAAATCAATATCGAATACTGCAATTGTCCTGTCCTTCGAGAGCTTTGCAAATCTTATTTCTCGGTCCCACTGCTGCTTTGGGAGGAGGTCTCCTCCGCCGTCGGTAACAGCTTTTTCGACATTGCCGCCTGAGACCTTGACAACCGGCTCCGGCAGCTCGACTATTAACGACAGAGTATAACCATTACCTCTGCCGAGCGGCATTATTCCACGGTCGAAGTCGGAATACCTAATCAACCGCATACCTCCGACCTTCACCTTCATATCCTCGGCGCTTCTCTCGGTAGCAACGGGAGATAGTGCGGTATCGCCCAACGGAACATCATCAAACGAAAAAACCTCATCAACGGCCGGCAGTGCGGAATCTGTTTTATCAAGGCCCAAATCCGTGAGCATGCTTTCATAGTTCGCCTGGGCAGCGGTTACCTCGGCATTGTAATCGAAAAACGGCAACATTCCAGCCGGCTGCTGAACGACAACACGCAAAGGCGCCCTCTGGCCGAAAAGCATTTCGTTGAAGGCAAGCTCGTCGGCGGGACCATCCTTGGGGTCCCTTCCGCTGCGGATTTGTTCTGCCAGCCAGAGGTCATCCTGCATCATCATGTCCATAACCTCGAGCATTTTGCCGCCCTCGAACACTATACGGGCGGTATTGGTGCCAAGCTGCTCAAAGTTGGAAATCTCAACAATATCGCCGGGCAGGTGCAAAATGGTTTCAATCTTCATAGTAGAAAGAAAGCTCGCCATCATCATCTTAGTTTGGCTGTAACCCATTCTTGCTTCCTGAACCTTCGCGGCCACCTCTGCATCGGTCATCTGAGGAGGACGCGGTGTTACCTGGCCGGGTTCTTCCTGCCGTTCGCTTTTCAACTCGATGGTGATTCGACCCCGCAGGTCACGAGTGAAAGTCAGTGCACTATCATCGCTAAAACCACCGTTCTGGAAAGACAGCTTGTTGATGTCGGGGAAATAAGCGGTTCCCTTGAAATATATTCTGCCGTCGGCGAGAAGGCTGTAAGAAACATCCTTCCAGACATCGACTCCCCGGGAGCCTTCCAGTATCTCTTTGACTTTATTCCTGAGTTGAGCCTGTGGGTCGGATGGTTTGTTGCTGAACATTCCCGTGGACGGTTCAGAAGAAGTCATACCAAGCGACCCACTATAGGGATCGGGAGGCTGATTGGAACCTAACCCAATATCTGAGGGCGGCTCGCCTTCGGTTATAAAAAACGACGAGCTACCCTCTTCGAAAGCGGGTTCTTCGCCGGTTTCCATAGACATCGTACCACCCATTCCGCCGAGCATGCCGCCGAGGTCCATAGACTGCATAGTTACCTCGTGAATCACTTTTCCGGAACCATCGGGATTTATTATATATTCATCCTTTGTTTCCACACAACCCGCAAGGGCCACGGCGCAGATAATCAGCAAAGCGTTAAGAATCTTATTCATAATTCCAGCCTCCCTTCGAAAAGAATTGTTAATTCGTTCTCAAATTTCGATTTTCAAACAAAACCCAATCAAGCGAAGTCAAAATCGCAACGAAGCGATTACATATTTTTCGTATCAGTTTTTGTCGGGCGCTTCAAGCGCTAATGATACACTATTTTCGGCACAATTGTCAACGATAATAAGGGTAATTTGACGACAACAAGGCCCCGGTACGCCGTACCCACCGGACAACAACCAAGCAGTTAAGGGCTTATTTTCTTGCGTATTTGCCCATTAACCGGCCTTCGCCCAGGATATGGCCTTGCATCGCCTCGAGCAGCTCGCGTTTGTCCGCGCCGGTTGGCAGGTCAAGGTCCGTATCAAGGGCATAAATCTTGAAAAAGTACCTGTGCGTTCCGCTCGGGGGACAGGGGCCGCCATACCCGATTCTGCCAAAATCGCTCGTTCCCTGCCTGGCTCCGCTGGGCAAAGTCTCATCAGCCGGTATGGCCTCAGGCAGCTCTCCAGCCTCGGCCGGCAGATTATACAGGACCCAGTGGACCCAGGTGCCGACAGGCGCATCCGGGTCATCGGAAACCAAAGCGATGCTTTGGGTCCCTTCGGGGACTGCCTCCCACTGCAGTGGCGGCGAGATATCCTCACCGTCGCAGGTGTACTTAGCGGGAATCAAAGCGCCCTCTTCAAAGGCTGAACTGGTAATTTTAATCTCCATTTTTTTTTGCCTCCAAAACAATTACGTTTTTCCATGACCTGTTCGAATTTTACCGCTACTCCGAAGCAAAAGCCACTTTAAAGTATTTGCTCTTTGTTTTGTTCGGTCACAGCGTCGGCAGTTCAAAGTCCTTGCGATACGGCTTGGTAAGATAGGCGTTGGCCTCGGCATCATCGATAAAGCGTTCCTGCCCGGCATCGAACCTGAGCAACAAAATGAATTTTCAGTTTACTCGATAGTTCCGGATTCCCGCTGCCCGCTACCCGTTTTCGCAGGCACAAGTTTCACATGCACAAGCTTCGCGGGAATGACAGAGAGTATATTTTCTCTTTTTCAGACGCTTATTTTCTAATCAACAAACCTCCCGAATCGCTGGTCGATTTGCTCTTTTGTCCTGATACCTTCGTAAACAATCACGAGGAACCTGAAATGCGCTTTCCTGCCCGGTTTTAGCGTCAGCCGAAGCGGTATTACAGGATTGGTTTTGTATTTGCTTTGTCTTTGGAAATCGCCCTGCCCCAGCGGATTGGCCGAGAACAAGCCGTAATCCCTCACGTGCCAATACGTCGGATAGTTGATACTCGCCGGATGGTTGAATATGGCAACGCCGACCACTTTGCCGCCTCGAACAGCCTGCAGAGCGACCCATTTCGCCCGTTTGCCCCATATTTTTTTCGCTGTCTCGTCCCCATTGGAGCTAAAGTAAATTCCCGTCCCTTTAACCGATTCGTCCGGGAGAGGCCCGCCCGGACGCGGCGCCCTGTCGGGGTCGGCCTCTCTCAAGCAGTCAGCGAGGCGAATCGCGAGGACGCCTTCCTCGATATCATCAAAAACAACCGTCTCTTTCTGGGCCGTAAGGTCGATACTTATATCTATGGCATATTCGTCTTTGTTCTTATCCGCGATAAAAACCATTGTCCTGTTTTCTTCGAGAACGAACCGGCCGTCTTTGTCAATCCAATGTGAAGTAGTCACCAGCTCGCCCTTTCCATCGCCCGGCGTCATCTCACGGATTTCGATGTGTTTGATTTGCGGCTGTTTTCCTTCGGGATGCTTGTAATAGTTCCAGAAGTTCGAGCCGTTGACGCGGTCCACGCAGAAAAAAAGTCCCACGTGATGAAGGTGGTCCATACTGCCGCCTTTAAGCTCGACCAGTGGATACCTGCGAGTTACTTCGATACCCGAAGGGCTCCGCACCGGAACCAGGGACGGCTTGGGCAGCTTATCTCCGTAAATATAACTCGTAAAGAGCTTATCGCCTATCATGACATCGATTTTTTCGGCGCCCTTGACAAAGCGGACTTCGGGCAAGGTTTGTTTTGCCGGCCCGGCGTCGGCACATACAAGTACAGCCAAAATCAGAACAATCCTTCTCATATTACAACCTTTCCCCTTCGCTTTTACCATACTGATTGAACCACAACATCGACTGCTGCGTTTAGAGCTATCCATCGGTAAAAGTCTGGTATATAATATCACAAGCCCTGCGGTGTATAAAAGAAAAACATCAAACCGTCCTTGACAGGATTTCAGCGATGGTTTATCCTTCGCAATAACGCTCAAAAGTCAGGCTCTATCAAGGAGGTAGCAAATGTTCTCAAAAAATTCTCTACCGGCGCTCGCCGCTTTGGCGGCCCTTGTGCTTGTGTTAAATATCCCAATCAGGGCTGGAGCAGCCTCTCAGAAATCCTTACCGGCCCCGGGGCCCGATAAGGGCGGGCTGGCCTCGCTCTATCCGGGCGATGAGGGTATCGAACGCGACCCGAGAGTCCTGTTTGTTGACGACTTCGAGACAGGCACCGTCGCTCAAATCGGCGCACGCTGGGGCAGCATCTCCAAAAAAGAAAACATCAAACTCTCAGACGACATCCATAACAACTCGCCGGGCAACAAATCGATTCACATATCGAAGAACGGCCATCTCTTCACCCACACCAAGGGCGTCGATACGATATACACCCGCTTCTACGTCAAATTTCACGAGAGAATCGGTTACGTCCATCACTTCGTGCACCTTGTTGCCGACCGCACCCCGATGCCGTGGCCCAAGGGCGGCGCAGGCGAAACTCCGCCCGGCGACGCCAAGTTCTCGACGGGTATCGAGCCGACGGGACGATGGGGAAAATTCCCTCCTCCCGGAGTCTGGAATTTCTACACCTACTGGCACGAGATGAAGACCAAGTGGGGCTCGGTCTTCAACGGCAAGCAGACACAAATACAGCCCGGCCGGTGGTACTGCGTCGAGGCCAAGTTCAAGGCCAATACCAGCCCCGACAAGTCAGATGGCGAGCAGGCCTTCTGGGTAGATGGCGAACTCTATGGCAGATTCGAGGGCTTTCGCTGGCGCACGACCGACAAGCTGAAAATCAACAGCTTCTGGCTGCTCTTCTACAATACGGACCAGCCCGCCCGACACAACAAGGACCCCCGCCCCGAGAGCCGGGTGATGGAGGTCTGGTTCGACGACGTGGTGATAGCCACCGAATACATCGGGCCTGTCCGGGGCAAGCCTAAGGGCGGTAAGAAAAAGGCAACTCCCTCCAAAAGTGCGCTGCTGACGCCGGGGCTGCTCATTGCCGAGCCGGGCAAGGCTGTATTTTCTGAAAAATTCGAGCAAGGGGCGGGAAACTTCAAGGGCGGCGCCGTGAGCAACGGCGGAGTTGACGGCTCAAAGGCATATGCATTCGGCCCGAAGGGAGCTTCGCTGTGGGATACCTTCTCGACGGAGGTGAAGGACTCAACAACCATACGCTTCAAGCTCAAGCCGCTCTGTGAGCCGGGCGAAGTGCAGGTGATGATATGGTCGAAAAAGCAAAAAGACAACTGCCGATACAAGATTGGCGGGCTCAGGAAAAGCCAATGGAGGAACGTCGAGTTTCGGGCGATAGAGGCCCGCGTCGGCTGGGGTATGAAGGGCCCCAGTCTTGAGGGAGACATCCTCGACAATATCAAGCTCATTTTCGAAAGGGGCCAGGACGACCGCATACTGCTGGACGATTTCGAGATTTTAAAGTAGTCAAACCGACCGATTCTGGTTTCAGACACCGATTAACGCTGCTTTTTAGACACGGATTAACACAGATATAAAAGAGAATTCAGAAATCAGAGGACAGAGAATAGGATATCAGGAGAACAGGAGACCGGGTAGAAAAGTTTCAATTTACCAATTTCGATTGTCGATTGCGGATTGATACTTTTTGATTTGACATGGATTAGTAGAAGTCATTGTATATTTGGATTCGGTGCACGTGATTTTGCAGGGGTGACAACCTTTCGCGGGAATGGCAAATTATGTTACTTAAACTGACAGTTTTGTTTCAAAACGCTCAGTTTTCGAGTTTTTAGTTGTTAGCTCCTTCGGCTGCGCTCAGGACAAGCCTTCGTATTTCGAGACAATAAACCAGTTGTTTGCTATTAAGTGGCGTTGTAGTATTAACCTATTGCGATTATTGGGACAGGCTCTTGATATCAAATGAGATTCTGGTACTATAGTACTTGAAGTGTACAGGAGTGTTACAGTGCCGTACATACGGAAAATGTCGGAGCAATATAGATGCAATTTTTGCATGGCAGTATTGATATCCTCGTGCATTGTTCCACGAAGTTTGAGCGATTATGCCGGAGGCAGCAGTTATGTGGACCTGCGCGAAATGCGGTGAAGAGGTCGAGGAGGACTTTGAGGTCTGCTGGAACTGCGGTGCTGCAAAAGATGGCGGTGCGCCGGCGGACGAGGAGGAGTTTGAGCGGGCCAAAGAGAGCGTTGAAGCTGTTGAGACAGAGTGGGCGGGGGTGCGTATCGACTACAGAAAAACAGTGAGCTTTGACGGAGATGTGGAAAAAGCGCTCGCCGCAGCGAGGAGCTTATTTGTCCGGCTGGAGTTCATGGTTGTTCGCAAAACCGAAATGAGCCTGGAATTGAAGGGTCCCGGGCATTCTGCGAGGATTCTCGGAGAAGATTGTTTCGGGCGGATTTCGAGAATTCGTATTTGTGCAGGCGGCGGTAAACTATCTATGGAGGCCGAGCTGGAGGGGACCAAAAAAGACGGCGTTTTCTTTCGTATTCTGGGAGTCTTTCTGGTCATAGCAGGTTTAGCCAACATTGGGCGCAAGGGAGATACCGGAACGGTCATAGCAGGCACAATCATTTTAGCAGCGGCGGGTGTGTTCTTGTTTGTAGTAGGAGGAGCGATGAGGCAAGCGAATGTTTCTCATAAGCTCGACGAGGTGCTGGACAAAATGGCTGCCGAGGCACGACGGTAAAACAGGAGTTGGCATTAAAAAAGGCTGTAAGCCCCGAACAAGTCGAGACCCACAGCCCCATCAAACATACCCTTCCTTGGATAGTTTTTCACAATATACTTCATCTGCTCAACAAAACCCATCCTCCAAAGCCAGACCGCGACGACAAAATTACGAACCGTCATCGCGATTTTGCTTTTATCAACTCAACGCCGGACTCCGTTAAACCGGCTCTTCGCGAGAGAAAGCTTAACAACTTCAAAGGGGGCAAGCTTCCTCAACCTCCATCCGTGGAGTGAGATAACGGCAAGGACTATAACAAACTCAGAAAAAAAGTCAAGGAAAAAAGTCCGGTAAGAAAAGTATTTTTTGCAACAATCAGGGATAAGCCTCGTAAACTGAGCGGTGTACATCTTTTATGGGTTCCCGGCCGTTGGTTTTCGGCTCGGAATGCCGCTCTTTATGTTCCTTGGTGAGATATTCAGCGAACTGCGGCAAGAAAAATAATGAGCATAAAAAAAAAGGGAGACGCAAGCGATTGAAATTTACTTTACGTCACCCCGCCTCCCTGTTACGATGTGCCTTTACTGGTCAAGGACCAAAAATGTTGAGTTTCTGCACTCGTAATAACAACACCATAAAAACAAACTTTGAAAAAGCAAGAAAAATCTTTCCTGTTTTTCATAATTTCCCCAACTTTTCTGTATATACTTACCCATTTTCTCTATTTTAGCTATCTTAACAAACAGGCGACAATTTACCTAACAAATTCTTCCTGTCCGTGCTGTCACGAGGTTAAATGCCCCAATCACACACCGCATCTATTGTTACCTCGAGCCCTCAGGCCTTGATATCGAAGTTTATTCGCACCTTTGTAGCGAACTTGTCCTCGTTAATCCTCAGGCCGAATCCCGGCGCATCCGGCACGCTGGAGTAACCCTTCCGGATTTTGTACCCTTCTGCAACAAGTACCGAGTTTGAAAGAGGGTCGTTCTCAGCCCTGTAGAAATTTGTGATGGCCCGCCCAACGTGCAACTGCATATAATAGCCCACGAGCGACCCCCAGTTATGCGGAGCCACTCTGAGCCCTTTCGGTTTACACCAAGCCGCCTCGGTCAAAATCCCCTCAAAACCAAAGCGATTCATATCACCCTGGAATATGTCAACCGCCTTAGCCTCAATGAACGGTTTATAAGCATCCAGCCTGCTCTGAGTTTCGCCATCCGCCAGGAGAGTTTTCCACCCGTGCTCGGCGATAAAGCCCTTGAGCTCCAGACACCTGTCAACCTGTTCCGGGAACATTTCTTCCAAAAAAGCGAATTTATAGTCGCCAAGCTCCTCCAGGAGTCTTTTGGTCCCCGGCAAGTCATAACCATCGTTGGCATCGACTCCGATGATTATCTTTGGCCCTGCGTGCCGACGGATGGTTCGCAGGACCTCCACATCACGGGCATAACCTTCTTCAGGCGGCATCCACTTTGCACCTCGCCCTATCTTGACCTTGAAAGCCCGATGCCCCCCGGCCAGCCCCATATCAATTTCTTCTTTGAACCTATCGAGCGGCTTAGCACTGTATTGCTCGAGTAAGTCACTAAAGTAAATCGAGCCGTCATAGACCGGGACCCGCTTGGGACCCGCCCCGCCCAACAATTCGTAAACAGGCTTTTGCAAAACCTTCCCGACCAAATCCCACAGCGGCATCGTACCGGCGCCAAGCGGACCGGTCATCCTCCGACCCGGGGCCTTGTAAAAATCGAACGGATTCTTTCCCAGCAGCTGGGCCAGGTCTTCTTGTCCCGCACGACAGTTGCCGATACCTTCGGCGGAAGTATTCGTGAAAAGCCGAACCATCCAGTCGGTCGCACGTTGGCCGTGCACATCGCGCCGAGAGTTCTTGCCCGCAATCTTGGACCGCTCGCTAACCAGGTTGAATCCAACGATACGAGTGACCTTTAAATCGCGGGGCATTTCCCGTGCCCAGGCACTCAGGGGCAGCAGAACGGCCCCTGCGGAAGCCTTGAGGAATTCGCGTCGTCTCATAATTCGCTCCTTCGTATAAAGAACCCTGTTATGAAATGCAGATTAGCCGATATTTCCCGGACAATTTTGTGGCGGGCCACAATATCCGACTTTACAGGAGTGATTATACTCGAATCAGCCGCCGGGAGCAACAAATCGGACACCGACAAAAAAAACACCCTCGTTCCCTGCAAAACATAAATGCACCAAACACCGCATTCCAATGCCCATATCGGAACTGATGCTTTAAGTCCGACGGCGCAAACAGGTCCGCGAAA
Organism: Sedimentisphaerales bacterium; assembly: GCA_030611315.1. Classification (GTDB taxonomy): domain Bacteria; phylum Planctomycetota; class Phycisphaerae; order Sedimentisphaerales; family Anaerobacaceae; genus JAUWPZ01. Next base: position 18,156 of record JAUWPZ010000038.1, on the reverse strand, counting down.
TTGTAGCATTTACCGGTTAGATTTGGTATTGTAGTGAAACCAAAAGGCTTATTCACGAAACCTTGGGGCAGTTAAGTTTTATTAAACGGAGTTTTCGGATGAAAGAACCAACGCGATTGGCAATGACAGGCAGGCAAACGCTGCTAAAGCTTATGGTCGGAAGCATGATTTTGCTGGCATCGGCGGCTCAGGGGCAGGAATGGCCCCGCTTCCGCGGCCCCAACGGCCAGGGCATAAGTGATGCCGAGACTATCCCCGTCAAATGGACCGAGACCGACTACAACTGGAAAATTGAGCTGCCGGGAGGCGGCCACTCCTCCCCCGTCATCTGGGCGGACAAGGTATTCATAACAAGCGCCGACCAAAAATCCGCCCGAGGCGTCCTTCAGGCACTGAGCGTTTCGGACGGCAAGGTGTTATGGCAAAAGGAATACAAACTGACGCCGTACAAAATGAACAAGCTCAATAATTACGCCACGGGCACACCGGCGGTGGACGCCGAGGGCGTTTATATACTCTGGTCCACTTCCGAAGAGACTATCCTCGTATCGGTTGACCACGACGGCAGAGAAAACTGGAAGCGCACGTTCGAGGGTGTGCAGAACCAGCACGGCCCGGCCTGCTCCCCGGTCGTCTTCGACGATATTGTGGTCTTTACCCACGAGCACGAGAATAGTTACAAGGATATCCAAAGTTCCTGGTTTGCGGCGGACCGCAGGACCGGCCAAACCCGCTGGAAGATAGAGCGGCAAACCGGCCCCAAAACATCCTACTCAACACCCTGCATTTACCCACTCGGCGGCCCTGCTCGCCGGTTGGTCTTCGCCAGTCGTTCACACGGCCTGAGCGGAGTTGACCCCCGCACAGGGACAGTCGCATGGGAGGCCACATCCGCGTTCCCCAGCCGCGTTGTCAGCTCGCCCGTCATCGCCGGTGATTTGTTGATTGGCACCTGCGGCGACGGCGGCAGCGGCAAACGGTTGATAGCTATTCGGCCCGGAACAGGCGACAACGCCGAAGCCACCGAGGCCTATAAAATAGATAATAGCTCGGCCCCCTATGTCCCCACGCCGCTGGCCAAAGACAACCTGCTGTTCACTTTTCATGATAGAGGCGACGTTTCTTGTCTGCGCAGCGAGACGGGCGAGCGGCTCTGGCGGGAAAAACCCGCGGGCAGATACTACGGTTCGCCTGTCTGGGTAAACGGCAATTTGTACTGCATGACCATTGATGGTGAAGTCGTCGTGCTCAAGGCGGCGGCGAAGTACGAATTACTGGCCGTCAATCCATTGGGAGAAAAAACCAACGCCACTCCAGCCGTTGCGGGCGGAAGGATGTACCTGCGGACCTATTCGCACCTCATCAGTATCGGCGGGAAAAAATAATAGCCCTGTTCCGCCCGGCGCTCAAGGCCGGCGCCATACAACATACCGCCAAAAATAAACCAAACATCCGAATCATAAATGCACCAATTGAACAATAGTGTTGCTTTGTTACTTATCGCGCCACATATCGACAGTCATATCGTCGGCCCCGACCCATTCGGAATGCCAGTCGAGGAACAAGACATTGCAGCCGTTCCTGTGCCGCTCACGGGCTATACGTCTTCCGCGTGTTATGTTCGTACTATTCGAACTCGGCAGATGCCCCGTATCGAATATGTCGCAGCGATTGATCTCCCTGCTGTATTGGTCCTCGATGACAGGACGCCAGGTACCGGCTTCGTTATCCGCCAGATATATCGTATAGGCGGGTCTTTTAAACACCGAAAGCTTCGTGGGCTTTCCGATAGAACTTCCCGTCTGGTCGTTTTTGCTTGAAAAAGTCCAGTCATTGATGACGTAACAAACGGTCTGTCTCGAATTGGGAATATTATATAAGCCGTTACCGGTTCTCGGAAAGCTTTTGCAGCGGTATATCTTTACGGTTCTGTAGTCGCCCGTGCTTGACTTATGGCCCAGGTAAGGCAGGAACTGTACAAACCAAATGGGGCTCGAACCACTGGTACCGCGAGGAATAGACCTCTCAAAATCTTCTGCGTAAAGCTCGGCGGCCAGGCCTATCTGCTTAAGGTTGCTCAGGCATGTTGTCGCCTGTGCCTGCTTTTTGACCCTGTTCAAAGCCGGCATCAATATCCCCATCAATATCGCGATGATGGCAATAACCACCAAAAGCTCTACTAAAGTAAATCCCCTTTTGTTGTTCGAGACCATAAGCAGCGCTCTTTAATAACACTTTCCAAACAGCCGGTAAAATTGTCCTGCTTTTCGAAATGCAAGTCAACGAAAAACAGTGCCATTTCCGCCAGTTTCTTAATTCCGGGAAAACTTTTATCCCCGGACAAAGCCCGCGTCACCACATTTAGAGGTTATCCGGCCGATGGAGGAAAAAGAAGTCCCCCTTCAAATCCAGTACAGGCGAGCCATCGAAGGCATCAATTTCCTCCACTTCGATGACGTTTTCGTCTATCGAAACGATATTACACTTGCTGACGGCAATCAGGTTCGGACGAACCGGCGAATGGGTGGCAAATACCCCGGTCAGCGGATTATCCCTGTTGCCGCGAGGATGTACCTGTAATATCGCTCGTTTTTCAGGCGTATCGTTTCTATCAAACCAATACACCACCGTAACGTGTGAAAGTTTGTCCAATCCCAACAGTCCCGGCTGGTATTTCTTCTCGAGCACAATCATCGTCTTGTCGCCTTGCTTTACCACTTTGCCGATTGGATAAAGCGCGAAATGCTCTTCTGCCGCCTGGGCAATACTATCCGACGACGGCCCCGCGCATCCTCCAACAGCAAGGCTAACAATTGTCAGCGCTACAATACATAGATATTTCATGGAACAATCCTTTATCAATTGCGCAGTCTCCCGGCAGCATCGGCTAACGAATATATTTGTTGCTGAACTCATCCAATATCCGGATAAATTCTTCGGGCAGTCTTTCCTTAGTCTGGCTTACAATTTCAGAAGGTATTTTCTTGTAGTATGCCTGGGCTATACCGCCCGTTATACAGGCAAGAGTGTCACTATCTCCGCCCAGAGACACGGCCTTTCTGACGGCATCTTCGAAGCTGTTCGATTCAAGGAAGCAAATAACAGCTTCCGGGACGGTCCCCCGGCAGGACACATCAAATCTATACCCCGGCCTAATCTCATCCAGTGTTCTGTCCAGGTCATAGTCAAAACGTCCGGCAATCTCGCTCTTTATGGATTCTCTGTCATTTTCCGTACGAGCCAGAAATACCGCCAACGCCGTTGCCTGGGCCCCTTTGATACCTTCTGGATGGTTATGGGTAACCCGGGCACTTGCGGCGGCCTCTTTCAAAACCTCTTTCTCAGAGTCAAAAGCAAAACCGACAGGACTTACCCTCATCGCCGAGCCGTTGCCCCAGCTATTGTAAGGCTCGCTGCTCTCCGATAACAGCCATCCAATAAAACTCCCGCCATAACCCGAATGGGGATAAGCCCTTCCAAAATCCTTATAGGATTCCGCATAGCCAACCTGGTTGAGAATAGAATACGCTGTTGCGACGGTCAGAACGGTATCATCGGTAAAGGTTGCACGCTCGCCGAACAAAGGAAATTCCGTTGTCTTGATAGGATTCGCTTCATAAACCGAACCAATGATATCGCCGGCAATAGCTCCAAGCATCTGAACCTCCCTGAGATGGGCCTTTCACATCGTCCTCAGCCTGTACTCCTTCAACTTCTTCCGCATCCCCCTGGCATCACCAACCAATTTGTCCATTTCTTTCCAGAATTTCCTGCTGTGGTTCTTGTGCTCTGTGTGAACCAATTCATGCAATATCACATAATCTCGAAGCTCTTCGGGCAATCTCGCCAGATTCATATTCAAGCTTATATTGTTCCGGCTTGAGCAACTGCCCCATCTTGTTCTCTGATTTCGTATGGAGACTTTATTATAAGCCAGGTCGTTCCTTTCCGCCAATTCATGCAATCTGTTCTTCAGGGCCGAGGCGGCTTTGAGTTTATCAAGAGCGGGAAGCTGCGTATTCGTCTGGGTCTTGCCAAGCTCCTTGAGCCTTTCCAGATGCTTCGCAGCCCAGGGAATTTTGGAATAGAGGAATTTTTTGGCTCGCTTAAGAGGCACTCCCCTCGGAACGGCCACCCTGACAGTCTGGTCGGATTTAATAGTGACCGACAGTCTTTTTGCCCTTTTGGAGCCGGCAAAGACAACCGGGCCTATAGGCTCAATATCAAGCGTGGTAATTTTTGGAGCTTTTATCATTATTACCGCTCTACTTAATAGCGTCTAAAACCTCTTGCGCCTGCTGACGGGCCGAGTCGTTCGTGCTGACGGCAAGTACCTTTTGCGCCGCGGCCTTTGCTTCTTTGGGATGGCTCTGTGATATGCTCCCGGCAATTCTGACCAAAGCCAGGGCCGCCTCGGTCCTGACATCTCCGGCGTCAAGATAAGGATGGACCATCTCAAGCGCATCCGGAGCGGCAACGTTGGAAAGGCCGCTCAGCACAAGTCTCTTCTCGCCGGCATTGCGGGCATCGCTCAAAAGCCGACCGTAAATCTTCAGCGTCTCCTGTACATCGCGCTTCTCCGCGTCCAAAGTCAACAATCGAACACAACCGCGAAGCGCCAGCCCGCGATGCGCCGGATTTTGCGCGCTCCGGTAAATCCCCAGCAGGGCCTCGGCCGCCGCCGCATCAGGCCAGACAACCAGCGTCCGAACCGCCGTATCCGCAATTCCGGCCTCATTATCCTTCAAGGCCAACTGCACCGCATCCAGCGCCTTACTGTTCGCGATGCCTCCAAGCACTCGCAGCAGAGAACTTCGTGCCGCGATGTTTTGCTCGTACAGTTGCGCCGAACCTCTGACCGAGGCTCGCCCCAGGATATCCAGCGCAGACAGTACCAGATCGGCCCGCTCAGGCTCATCGCTAATCCTGCGCGCAACCGCCACTGCCGCCCTCTCGGCGTCTCTTCGCCCGCTTTGGTCTTGAATACCAAGTAAGAGCTTTATCATCTCCGGCAGGTACTTCTCGCCCGCCAGCTTAGCCAGGGCCTTGAACGCCGCCCTGCTGACCTTCGTATCCGCGTTCGTCGCCTCCTTGAGCAGCGCATCGGCCGCGCCGGCCGCGTTGCGGTCGTAAAGCACACCAATCAATTCGGCCCGCATTACCGGCTGCGAATTCTGCATACTTTTGACTATCGCATCGTCAACTTCCTCGCCTTTGATATTTGCAAGAGCAAAAACGGCGGCTTTTTTCTCATCCGGAGACTCGGACGAACCGGCTTTTTTAACAAGCAGCTCCACACTCGAAACATCACCAAGTAAAGCCAAAGCATACAACGCCGCTATTCGAACTTCTTCGTTTGCGCTGCCGAGAGCTGCCGCGACCGCAAGCAGCGCCGCGGCGTCTCGGCGATTGGCCAAGGCGTCGAGCATATACACCTGCTCAGCGGGCGAGAACTTCGCCAGTTCCGCCGCGAACAGCACCGTAACACCCTGCCCCTTCATCGTCCGAACACAGCCCCTGGCCGTCGTTCTCACCATTCGCTCTTCGTCCCGAAGGGCCGCAACCACAAGAGGCACAACATCAGAGCCGCCGATATCCGCCAATCCTTTAATCGCCGCACTGCGAACAAACGCCGCTTCCGCCTTGTCGGCCAATTCCCTGTAAATCACGGTCGCCCGGGTGTTATCGCCCTGCGCAACCAGCTCCTCGGCACATCGCAGATACGCATCGGTCGCCGCAAATCGCAAATCCTCGTCGCCTTTGGCCCTGGCCTGCGCCAATATTACCCTCGCTTTGGCGCCGCCGATTTTTCCCAGCGCCGCAACCGCCGCCTCGGCAACCTCCCTCTCGGCGCCAAATACAAGCTTGCCAATTGCTTCGGCGCTTTGCTCATCGCGTCGGTCGCCCAGCAGATTGACAATGCGAACCAGCACACTCGGCGAAACCTTATTCATAGCATCTCGAAGGGCCTCGGCGGCCTGCGGGCTTGGGTTCTGTCCGATTGCATAGCAGGCCATATCCGCCGTCTTCTCGTCCGTCAGCAGCCCGGCAATAGCCGGCACCGATTCAGCCGTGCCGATATACCAAAGCTGCCCGCAAATAAACTCCTTGCTCTCTAACGAGATATTGCGCTTAAGCAGCCCGGCCATTTGCCGCTCGATGTATTTGCGCTGCTCGCCGTCTGCCTGTGATTCGCGGATAAGCTCCTCCACAGCAATAAGACCCTCCTGCCCATCGGCGCTTTTGTAGTCGGCAATCGCAGCCAGCTTCTTATCTATCTGCGATTTGTCGGTCACGGCATCGGCCGCGCTTAGAGCTGCAATTCCGCCGGCCGCCGCCAAAATAAAGATAAACACTTCCGTGCGAATTCGCATGCTTAAATCCTTTGAATGAGTAAAAGCGTGGATGCGTAAATACTTTTACTCATCTACTTTTTTGGTCACGAGGTCACCAAAAGGCCCGAGCAGCTCATACTTGTTCTGCCAGGTTGTGTACATTATCCCCACCGCTTTCGGCGTCTTATCCAGAACCTCAAGCCAATCGGCCGGGTTCTCAAGGGTATCGCCGTCGTAATACGCTCCCGCCATCGTCCGAAAGCCCAAAGACGAGAAAAACCCAAGGCTCTCGCTGCGCTTCTTATGATACCAGCAGACGATGACCAAATCCTTCGGCACATGCTTCCAGGAGCCCGCAAAGTCGCCGTCAACGAGATAGTAGTTGTCGTGGGCATTGTGGTTCGGGTCGAGCATGTCCGACCATACCAGGACCTCAGCATCGGGATTTACTTCGCGAATCATTTTGACCTGCTTCGTTATGCAGTCGCCGAGCATCCGGCCCATCGTTATTTTCCGCTCTTTACACGCCCGGCACGCACCTCCGGCCCGTACCTCGTCCATGCTGAGCAGATACTTATTCGGGGCAAGATGTTTGTGTATAAGCTTTGTCTGCTCTTCCCAGATTTCATAGACCTTCGGCTCCGACATACAAATCGAAACCTGGCCCCTGTTAATCGCCGTCCCGTGGTAGTAGCTGACTCTAAGCCGCTCAGAATCCTTAATCCTGCTCGCCGGCGGTATCTCGAGCACAGGAGGCTCATGGTCGAATCTGAACGTAAGTTTCTCATCCTTCACCGCGGCGTAATCTTTGCCCTCCTCGTAAACCACCTGTGTCTTTTCGCTTCGCACCGTCACGGGCGTCCCCGGCCTTCTTAGAACGTTCAAAAGCCCCACCTCTTCGACCTTAAAGTCATCGACCCAGTACCGCCCGGATTTCCCGCCCCAGACGCCGACGTACACCATGACTCTGTCGTTGTCCAGGCTGTTGAAGCCCATAACAATCTTCCGCCAGTCGGTAGTGGCCGGCACCGACGGGTCCCACGGCGCAAGGCTGCGCCCGTCAAGGCTCAATGCAAGCATCCGCAAAGAACCCCTGGGCTCGAGCTTCTCAGTCCTGACCCAGCAGCTCAATCTGTAACAGCGATACGGCTTGACTTTTATCTCCTGCATCACTCTCGCATGCCCGTGTTCGTATTTGCCGAAGCTCTCAAACCTCAAAGACACCTTGCCGCTCTTGAAGACCTCCTTGTCCACGAAAGAGACCACCCCGGGCTTGTCGTGGAATCTGTATCCCGACACACGATTCTCATTGTACTGCTCGAATCCGCCGTTGGCTATCTCAACGGGAGGGTCCGGTACCAGATGCGCCTTGCCGTTTTCCACGACAAACAATGCGTCCTTGACGGGGATTCCCGCCGCCAGGTTTCTATCGTGGGAAATGACCGACCCTCCATAGCCGGCCGAGAAAATTAGCGGGATAATTTCAACGTTGTGCTCGCTGCAGATTTTTTTGACCTGCTGGAGTCTGGCAAAGTAATCTTTTCTTTGCAAATCGAGTTTGTCAAGCCCGGCCGAAAGAACGAGCCCGTTTAGACCGTGCTCGGAAGCCGTCCTGACTATTGTCTTTATCGCCGCCACATCGCTATCTGCGCGAAGCGACTTCGACACAAAAACCCAGCGATACGGATAATCTTTGGCCTGGCACACCGACCCAAGCAAGACCCCGACCAGCACGCCGAAAAGATACTTCATTATCTTATTCATCATTTGCCCCAACAAAACTTGCTTCCTCCGCACAATTATATCGCGCTCGAACCGGATTACAAGAGAAGATATTTCCAATACCAACGCCTACGGCTCAACCGCCGGCCGGGAAGCTTCCCGAATGCTTAGCTATCCGGCTTTTACCGCATTCGGCTCCGTGGGTTTTGTCGCCTCGGGCTCGGCGGCTTCGACCTCATTAGGCTCCCGGGCCTTGTCTGCTTCAGGCTCTTCGGGGTCGTCAGGCTCAGAACTCAGACCAGCAGCTTTTTCCTCGACAGATTCAGCCTCCTTCGGCTTCGGCGGCGCAGATTCATCGGCCTTAACGGCGTTGGGGTCTGCGGTTTTTTCCGGCTCTTCGGTCCTTTCTTCCAGCAGTTCCGAGAGTTTCTTCGTCAGGTTCTTCGCCTTCCAGTCGGCAATTTCGTAAACCCAGCCCTTATGTCTCGCGGAAAAATTCATCGCCTTGTCCCTTGCAAGGAGCTTGGCCTCTTTCTTCTTGAGCTCTTCTTCGAACTCGACGCCCTTTTCCTTCATAACCGGGCTTTTGTCCGTAAATACCGCTCGGCAGGTCGCGTAAGTCTTGTCGTCTTTTTCGGCGAGCTTGAGCCTATAGACGGTCGAATCGGTCAATTTGCAGGCGTACTCTTGAACGAAGTTCAGCCCTTCGGATGCCTTGTTAACATCGTCAAACCTCAAACTCGTCAACGCCGTAAAAACGCTTTCTCCATCGCTCGTCTTTAGCTGCTTGCCCGCGGGCACATCTTCGAGCACTATTTTTTCGCTCTTCTCGGAGGCTTTGAGAGTATATTTGCCGTCATTTGAATCGACTGTTACCCACTCTATCCGCTCGCGTTCGAGCGATATAAGCTCCTGCTCAATATAGTCCAGGGCCTTATCTTTAATCCAGGGCCTCTTCGACGACAAATAGACTTTGTCGCTCGAAACCAACCTCACGTACGTTCCTGTCCCATCCTCCCTGGCTTTTCCTATGACAACGCCTGTCAGCACCGACGAATCGGCCTGGAGAAATTTCACAACACTGTCGGCCTTTTCCTCCGTTATCTCGAGGTCTTCGTGGTTCGCAGCGTCATCGGTGTACAATTCCTCCGTACGAATGTCCATGCACGACCCGAGCAATTCATTTATTTGCTCCGCCCTGGCCGGATAGCCGTCCTTGTTTACCACGACAAAACCCTTTGCCCCGCGCTTGATGGTAACCGCCTCGGCCCCGACGCCTATAACGATACTGTCTATGCTGTCCGGGTCAAAGCCCTCGATAAGATAAGACGGACCTGCCGGCTCAACAGATGTCCTGTTAAAAAAACGCCGCTGCACGACAGCCAACAATACCAGAACAACCGCAGCAGCAGCTAATATCAAAAGTTTCTTACCACTCATTGAAAAACTCCTCAATCACAAATCTTCTCTGCTTGCCCATAAGGGGCACAGCTCGACCTACAGCCCACGAATCAAGCGTCGCTCGCATGACTAATGTAATGTCTCTTCCTTACGATGCGACAGAGCCACAGAACCACTGCTATCAAAAGGATAACCGTCGGAGCCGTAAGCATATTGATATTCTGAAGCTTCTTGCCCAGGCCATCGATAAGCTCGCGTCTTTTCATATTGACCCGGCGCTTCTCGCGCTCGGCATTAAGTATCTTCACTTCAAGCTCTCGCTTCTTCTTAACTATTTCGCCGCCGATTAACTCTTCCTCGCCTTTTTTAACATTACTGAGAATATTCTCCAGCTCCCGATTGAAGACCGCGATATTGAGGTTAATCTTCGCCACTTCCTGGGCGGTATCGGCCTCGGCCTGCGTCTCAATCTCGTCAACTACAACAAACGGACGCTTGAAATTCCCGCGAGACCTGATTGAAACAAGGTCGCTCGACCCGCTCAAATCCTCAATCGTATTGAGCATCAAAGAGCTGTTATCGCCCACAACAATCTTGCCGAAAAAAGCATTCTGATACGCTAACATATCGCTTATGAAGTCAACATCCGCAAAAACAACCACCGCACAATCCTCCTCGGCCTGCTTGATACCGGTAATCAGCTTTTTGACCTTCTTGACGTCGTTCGGGTCTTTCGGTTCGCCCTCGTCAACCTCAATCTCAATACCGTTGGGGAAACTGCTCTTGAAACGACCGGTAACACGATAAGCCATCGACACCGGCTTGGTCCCCTCGATAAACTTGTCCATAAGCGCTCGTGGATTGAGCATCATCATCTCGTACGGACTGCTTATAGAAAAGCTGTTCCCCCGGCTCGTTGTCGTAACAAGGGGCGTTCGCTCAATCTGAGGCTCGTTCGCATCAGTCAGGCCGACTTCTTTGAGCACCCCGGAGAAAAGCATTCTTACCTGATTGAGTTCGGCCGTGATGACATTTTCGTCGTTAAAACACGCCGGCGTAAGACCAAGAAAACCGATAATCGTCTCCGGCCTCTTGTCGGGTGTAAGTGAGCTCCTCAATGCGAGCTTCCTGTCGCCGGCGAAAGTATTGGCCGGCATCTCAAGGCCCCACGTCCGCAGAAGCTTGTTGAGTTCCGAACTCGACGAAGGCGGCATTCCCATTTGCATCTGCCTGCGGTCGGGCTGGTCCATAAAGCAATGCGGGTCAACGCACACAACCGTTCGGCCGCCCTTCAAAACAAACTGGTCTATCGCAAAAAGCGTCTGCTCCGGCAGTTTCTTAGGATGAATGACCAACAGGATATCAATCTCGGAAATCTCGTTCACGTCCGCCGGTACGGATTTGACCTCGTACTGCCTGCGCAACTGCTCCACAAACGTCCAGGGCGAACTGGGCGTCTGGCCCTGCATTCGCATCATCTGGGCCATATACCCGGTAACGTCATCACCCATCACAGATATGGAGCTCAGTACGCCTATCCTTCTCTTCTGGCGCGTAATCGCGGTATCTATCAGGTAGCTGATATCATACTCGACAAACTTCTGCCGGTCGGGAGAGAAGAACGGTATGACCTTCTCTACACCGAACTGTGTCTGAATAACCAGCCCGAAAAAGAATTTCTCCTCTTCTGTTATGGGAAACCGCATCAAGCCGTATCGAGTCGCCTGCACCTCTTCATCGGAAAAAGGCCTCGGGTCGATTACCTCCAGGTCGAACATACCCTTGGACTCGGCGGCGTACTCCTCCAGTAGTGAGTTTACATACTGGTAATAACTGTTGAAATACCGAATCTGGTCCGGCCCTTTCAGCGCTGCGGTCTTGGCGTAGTAAAGCTTGGCCTTAATCGGCTGACGAAGCTTGCCAAGAATCGACTTTGTCCCGTCCGAAAGCGTATAGAGATTTCGCTCCGTAATATCAACCTTAAAGCCCTTGCCGATGTGCTGGCAAATGCTTATCGCGGTAAAAGTAACCACCAATATCAACAGTACGCCTATAATTGCTCGTATATTTCTGCTCATCAACTGGCCTTCCTTTCATCTAAAACAACAACACACGCCGCAACCCAGCCAATAATCAACAGGATGAAATAAGACAGGTCCTTGAATTCCAGCACTCCCTTCTGGATGGATTCAAAGTGCGCCTGAAAACTCATACTCTCAACCGCCGAGACCATACCAGCAGGCAGGAACGACGAGAGGTAATTCAGCATTGTAGGCATACCCGCAAAGAAAAGTATCGCACAGGCCAGGACGCTCAGCACGAAACTTATCACCTGGTTCTTGCTCACCGCGGAAAAGAAACATCCGATTGCAAGAAATCCTCCCGCCATCAGCAAACTGCCGAGGTAACCGGTAATTATCAGGCCGACATCAGGGTCGCCAAGGTAACAAACCGTAATAGCCATCGGGAAAGTCAGCGCCAGTGCAATCGCAAGGAAAAGCCACGCCGCGAAAAACTTGCCCAAAACCGCCTGCTTTACCGTTATTGGTAGAGTAAACAAAAGCTCGATTGAGCCGGCTCTGCGTTCCTCCGCCCAAAGACGCATCGCTGTCGATGGCACCATAAAAATAAACAGCAGCGGTAAATTCATGAAAAACGGACGCATATCCGCCTGCCGCATCTCATAAAAGCCATCCTTGAACGTCAGATACGCCGAAGCAGACAGGAAAATAACAAGAAATACGTATGCAAGAGGCGTCGTAAAATAACTTTTCAACTCTCTCTTGAACACCGCCTTAAAACTATTCATTTTTCACTCCTCTAACGTCACTACGAGCAACAAAATAATCTCAAACTTTTTACTTTTACCTTTTTACTTTTCCCTTTTCCCTTTTCCCTTTAAGCGCTTTTCGTCTTTGTAATCCTGCGAAAGACCGCATCAAGGCTGCACTGGTACTTCTCCTTCAGCTCATCAGGCGTCGAATCCACTAATATCTTGCCCCTCGAAATAATTATCGTCCGCGAGCAGACAGCCTCCACCTCTTCTAAAATGTGGGTCGAGATAACGATACACTTGTCCTTCGACATCTTGTTTATGAGCTTTCTTACTTCGTGCTTTTGATTGGGGTCCAGCCCGTCGGTCGGCTCATCGAGAACAAGCACGTCCGGGTCGTGTATCAAAGCCTGCGCCAGCCCGACACGCCGCTTATATCCCTTCGAGAGCGTCTCAATCGACTGGTGATACACCGACTCAATCGAGCACATCGGCACTATCCTGTCGAGCGCCGCCCTGCGCCTGGCCCCTTTTATCTCGCGGACATCGCAAATAAACTTCAAAAACCCGCCCACCGTCATCTCGTTATACGCCGGCGAATTCTCCGCAAGGTATCCGAGCGACCGCCTGACTCCGATGGGGTCCTGCAGAATATCATATCCACACACTGAAGCCGTCCCGCCGTCAGGCCGGAGAAAACAAGCTAACATCCTCATCGCAGTGCTCTTGCCGGCCCCGTTAGGCCCAAGAAGCCCTAATACTTCTCCCTGACCAACATCGAACGATATGCCATCAACAGCCACTACAGGCCCGAAACTGCGACGTAGTTCTTTGACCTTTATCATATCTAACCCCGTTATTAATACTTTTTTTCAAAATATCACTCTCGACCTACCAAATTCCAATCGCCGATTATAAATCATAAATCGAAAATCGGCAATCGAAAATCGGATGCCACCTCCTTATGAGGTTCGTAAATATACTCAATTTTTCTTGACAGTCAATACCATTTTCAGGATTATTTTGTTCAAAAAACAGGCGACTTTTCGCAGCCCCCATCGACCGGAATGTAAAATGTACTCAAAAAATACTATCAGAGACACTATATTTCGATTCCAAAGCCCTAACTACGGGATAATTAGGAACTTATGAGCCAGGTTGCCCGGGTAAAATTTGTCGATTATGAAAAAAGCATCCCCCAGGCCCTTGACCTTATCGAGGCCGGACCTCGTCTGCCGCAGCAGGGTCTTATCATTATCAAGCCGAACCTGACAAATTCTTCCCCGCCGCCCGTTACTACAAGCGTTGCCGCCGCCGAAGCCGTTTATCACTACTGTAAAGCCCACACAAAGGCCGAAATTGCAATCGGTGACGGCTGCGGCCAGGGCAAAACGCCCGACGTATTCGACTCCCTCGGATACACGGAGCTGGCCGAAAAACACGGCATAGAGCTGATTGACTTCAACGAAGCCGAAACCACCACCCTCGAAAACTCTAACGCCCTGCAGTTAAAGCAGCTACACCTGCCGGCGATTGTACAGGATGCGTTTATTATTTCCCTGCCGGTCCTCAAGGACCACAGCTTCACACGAACCACAATCGCTATGAAAAATATGTTCGGCATCGTCCCGGGCAGGTTCTATTCGGGCTCCTGGAACAAATCGAAGCTCCACAGCCCCTCGACAGACAAGTCAGTTGTCGATGTCTGCCTTTACAAAAAGCCCGACCTGTCGATAGTGGATGCCTCCGTCGCCCTGAAAGGCATGCACTTGGCCGGGACGCATCAAAATATCGGGCTCATCCTGGCCGGCTTCGACCCCGTTGCCGTCGATACAATCGGCAGCGAATTGCTCGGACACAATCCCAGGCGACTGGAGTACCTCACGCTCGCCAACGGCCTGCTCGGTAGTATGGACAATATCGAAATACTCCGCGGCTGGTGAGCAAGATATAACATCGCCGAGCACCCACCACGCTGATCGCCTCATCCAATGCAAAGCTATGAACACAAAGTCCTTGAAGTTGCCCTAACGATTCTTTTCTCTACCCCCTCTCCATAAATACCCAAACGGTCAACCTGCCATAGCGCATAAATAAACCCCGTTAAAAGCAGTCTAAACTCTCTGCTACTAACGGGGTTCAAGTCGCCACTTGGTGACTTATTTCGAAACAGTACCCTTCGAATCCTTATGTGTTTTCTCTGATGATTCGAATGTAAAGTTTCTCTTCTTCGCCTGTTCGCGGACGGCCTTGGTTATAGCCGAGCCCAGGCTGTCGCCGTCTTTATGAAGTTTCTTCATCTCCACCGCAACGTATTTCTTCCGCTGGTCGTTTAGCTTCTGTATCTTTTGCTGTATATCGGCACGCAGCTTTGCCTTGTCCGCGACGTAGGCTTTTCTCTCTTCTTCGCTCATATCCCGCATATTCTCAGGCAAATCCTCCGCCTTGACTTCCTCCAATTTCACCGTCTCATTCTTGAGCGCATCGACCAGGTCCCAGTTGTCGTTCCTGTAATTAAACGAGGCCTTTGCTACCGCCCTTTGAAGCTCAGCTTCTTTCGACAGGCCCGAAGCATTGTGGTCCTGTGAGCTTTGCCTTTCATAGTAAAGTTGTCCGCTCTCGCCGTATGCGATATACGTGTCGTTGAGCCTTATGCCAAGCTCCGCTATTTCCTTGTCCTGCGGCGCCGCAACATGCACTATCTGGCGGTTATGGTTTATGCAAACATATTTTCCATCGGCCAATAAGGCCCCGTCTTTCCACTTGCCGCTCAGCCCCGACGCATCCGAACCGCAATGAAGCGTATTGACCACAATCCCTTTCGCAATCGCCGCCTTGCAGCTCTTGCGATAATCGACAGGCCCCTGTGTGAATGGCTCATTGCCCGCGATGAAAATCACCTTCAGGTCGTCCGGCTCGCTGCTCCATTTCAGCGACTTCGTCGCCTCCTGTATCACCCATCCGCAATACTCGCTTCCCCCGTTCGTCTTCAGGGCAAAAAGCTCTTCCGAAACCTTATCGAGGTCCAACGTGAACGGCACAATCTGCCTGATGTATCCGACCTTGCTCGGCACCGAGTTTTTGCCGTACTCATAAAGCGCCACCTGTACTTCCGGCTCCAAGCCGCCCCGCCTGGCGAAGATAAACTCATTGACAATCGCCCAAAGCTCCGCCCGCGCCTGGTCGATGAGGCCCGACATACTCCCGCTCGTATCCAGCAAAATGGCCATCTGAACCAGCGGCTTCTTCACGGGAACCGGCATCTCGATTACCGGCTGCACCTCAACAACCAAAGCCTCTTCCCCGGCACACTCCTCACCAACCAACGCCTTTTCCTCCGCCCGCGCCGGCCCGCCGATACACAATCCCATCGCCGCCCCAATCACACATATTGTTAAGATTACCTTTTTCATTTTTTTGCCCCTTTCGTTAAAAAATCCTGACCTCAATTGTTCCCTGACTTACCAACATTTACCGCGTGTTCCTGACGAGGACCACCTCATTGTCCACCATCAGCATAATATCGCCCCGAAGAGCTATGCTGCCCTGCCGGTTCTCCTTGGCCAGCTTCCGCGCCAGCTCGATGAATTCTTCCGAGCCGAATTCGATTATCCTTGTCGGCTTGACCTCGCCCTCTTTACTGACCAGCCGGCTGTCAACCCACCGATTGCCCCTGCGATAATACGCCTGGTCGTTAATCTGCTGAACGTTCGTAATCGAAACCCGCTCCATCAGTTCATTGTAGTAATCGTTTCCGTAATTCAACACCGACTGGCTCTTCTGAAAGCTCATATTAAAGCTCTGATTGACCGCACCCAAGCCGCTTCGGTCGCGCATCGCCCGGCTCTCAAGCGACGCCCCCGCCTTATGCCGAATCGCATCGGGACTACGAAGGTTCGTACCTTCTCTCGCCAGAAACGCCGTGTACTCCGTCAATATCCCGAACTCCGTCGAAAGCCGCACAATCTCATCCACGAGCTCTTTAATCTTCGGGTCGTTCTTCGATACCTTCGCATCGGCCCCGGCCTGACGAACCGCATCGATAAGCTGAGCTATCTTCCTGCTGGCCCACAGCCGCGGCACAAAACCGTTCTTCACACTGGCCTTCTTAAACTTAAACGTGAACTTGAACGTCCGCTTCTTGCCCATATAGTTACCGCTTATCCGAAACGTAATCGGCTCTTTGCCCACATACTGTCCGAGCAGCACAAGCTGGTCGCCCTCGAAAAGGTCCGGCAGCCTCTCAGGCATGATGTCACGCGTCCGCCCGACAGCCGGCTCGCCCGCCTTGTTCAAAACCTCAAGCTCCGCATCCGCAAGGACCGGGCCCGTCAGCCTTTTGAACACCCTGCCGATTTTGACCTCGACGTCCTCCTTCGGCAAAATAAACTCCGCCTTCGCCCGCGACTCGGACGCTATTTTCTCCAGCAGAGGAGCATTCACATCCACCCCAACGCCGAACGTAAACACCCTCCGCTTGTGAGGGTTCTTTTTCATAACGACGTTGCGAATCGCAATCTCTGACGTCTGCCCCACTGTCGGCAATCCGTCCGTCAAAAATAATACTATGGGTAACATCCCCTTGGTCGGCTCCTGGCTCAGCGCCTCGACGAGCGCATCGTGAATGTTTGTCCCGCCATTTGCCGTGATGCCCTCGATGTACGCACGCGCCGCATCCTCGTTTTCCTGCGTCTTCACGACCGGCTTCTTCGAGAACCACTGAACCGTGTTGTTATAAATGATAACGTTAAACGCCTCTCCTTTTTTGAGCCCCGCGATAATCTGCAGCGCCGCCTCCTTGACCTGCTTAATCTTCTCGTTCCTCATACTCCCGGACCGGTCGATAACCAGCGTTACCTCTCTCTTTATTGTGGGATTCTCCCCGCTCTTCAGCGCCTCGGCCGGAAGACCGGCAAGCAAAAGGAAATACCCCCCGCCGACCTTCTTGTCCGGATACGCAAACATCGAAGCCGTCACGCCATCTTCCTGCAGCAGATACGAAAGCCTAAATGGGCCCGGCTCCTTGACCGCGTCGGCCGCAATCTTGACCGTCAACTGCTTGTCGTTCACTCGCTTAATATCGAGCTTGTGGCTGGCCGAATACACCGTCGATATCGGCCGCTTGGCCTTGATGTTCGCCGTTATATTCCACGGCACCGCATACTCAAGCGATTCGGTCCTCGGCAATATGTAATCCACCCTGTTGCCGTCCACTTCGAGGAGATGCTCGTATGTCAGACGCACTTTTTGCCTGCCCCCCGCCTCTACCGGAAAAACGCTCGAGCGTATCAGGTTATATCCTATAAACTCCACCAGCGCCGGGTCCCAAATCTTCGAGACCAACTGCTGATATATCCGCCGGGCCTCCTCTTTCGGCAGCACCTTCGCCGTTATCTCTCCGTGCGGCCCATCATAAGCAAACCCGCGCACAACCGCCCCATCCGGAACAGGCACAATCAGCTCCGCCTCCTGCCTTCGGTTGCTCGTATTATGCAGCCGAATCTCTATCGTCGTCGTCGCCGTGCTCTCAAGAATATCGATAAGCACGCTGATGTCGGTAATCTCTATCGCACCTCGCCGCTCCGGCGCAAACGCTCTCGCCCGGCTCTGCGGAACAATAACATTCGGCGCCAAAGGGCGAATGCTTATATGGTTCAACCGCCCAAAGGCCGGCCCAATAATGACGCCAACCACAACAACAATACAACCAACGAGTTTTCTCTTTAGTCCAATCATTTTCATTCTCCTAAACTTCTGTCCTCTGCCATCTGTTCTTTTTTAACTTTTGAGTCCACTCTAAAAAGGGTTGCATGCAAGAGGTTAAAGATATTGTGTTTTGGAGCTGTTTTTTCTTGATTTTCATAGTGAATTTTGTATGATGGCTTTTGATAAGAATATTATTTTTATGAGGGAAAAAGGATGTTC
>JAUWPZ010000133.1 GCA_030611315.1 Sedimentisphaerales bacterium | reverse complement strand
GAACATCCTTTTTCCCTCATTAAAATAATATTCTTATCAAAAGCCATCATACAAAACTCACTATGAAAATCAAGAAAAAACAGCTCCAAAACACAATATCTTTAACCTCTTGCATGCAACCCTTTTTAGAGTGGACTCATGTATGATTAAAGCAACAAATTTGTTGAAAGGCAGGCCGATATGGGTAATGGAGCAGTAGCAGGTGGAGCCGCTGGTGGGGCAGCAGCAGGCGGAGCAGCGGCAATCGCCCAGGCAATTAAGGCATCGGGCGCAATTGTTCGCGTGGAGCCGACGGACTTTATGACGATACTTCAAAGGGCCGGAAATCCTTTAGTTGTGTGCTCACAGAGTAAGTTTTTCTCGATAAAGTATCATTACCTTACAGCATATAAAGGGCTCATATTTTACACCAAAACCAAGATGCCCCTGACCTTGAGGCTGGAAACAGAGGTTATAACAGCCAAAAATATATGGATTCCATCTTAGATGACGGAGAAGCAAACCTGTAAGGCGGGCACAATTATAAATCGACCAACCGGTGGTGAAACCACCGGTTAAATAGAGATTCATCCCCTTCGACTTCGCTCAGGGCTAATGGCTCTTTGCGCTCAGAATGACGTAAGTTTTAGTTTTGCGAAATTTCTTTTGCCGACGCGGATTATCATTGCGTCTTTGGGAATTATCTCGGCGTTTGGGTCGGTTAGCTTTTGGCCGTCTATACCGGCGCCGCCCTGTTTTATCATTCTTTTTGCTTCGCCGCCGGTTGATACCAGTTTGCAGGCAAGCAACAGCTTGCTCGCCATAATCGGCTCGGCGGATATTTCAACTTCCGGGATTTCATCGGGGAGCTGCTTTTGGGCGAAGACTTTGTCGAATTCGGCGGCAGCGAGGTCGGCGGCCGCTTCATCGTAGAACTGTGCGACAATCGTTGTGCCAAGCAGGACTTTGGCCTCTTTGGGATGAGTTCTGTCCGGGTCAACAAGCTCTGCTATTTTTTCTCTCGGCAGGTCGGTCAAAAGCGTAAAGTAGTTTTCCATCATATCATCTGATATGCTCATAACCTTGCCGAACATATCGTTGGGCTCATCTGTTACTCCGATGTAATTGTCCTTGGACTTGCTCATTTTCTCTTTGCCGTCCAGGCCTACGAGTATCGGCATCGTGATAACAATCTGCGGTTCCTGCCCATAGGCCCGCTGGATGTCCCTGCCGACGAGGTTGTTGAAGGTCTGGTCGGTGCCTCCAAGCTCGACGTCGCTTTTGATAATAAACGAATCATACCCCTGCATTAAGGGATAGAGGAATTCGTGGGTATATACGTCTATGTCGGCCTGGAGGCGGTTCTTGAAGGTGTCTCGCTGGAGCATCTGGGCGACCGTCTTTTTGGCAGCCAATTGGATGACATCCATCAGGCTGAGCTTCGCGAGCCATTCGCTGTTGTAGCGTACTTCGAGCTTTTCTTCGGAAGTGTTGAGGATTTTGCCTGCCTGCTCGAAGTATGTCTTTGCATTTTGCTCGATTTGCTCTGGAGATAGAATGGGTCTGGTCGTATTTTGTCCGGTGGGGTCGCCGATTCGTGCTGTGTAGTCGCCAATGATGAGGACGGCTTTATGGCCGAGGTCCTGGAATTGGCGCATTTTTCTCAGAACGACGGTATGGCCGAGGTGTATATCGGGGCTGGTTGGGTCCAGGCCGAGCTTTATTCGCAATTGTCTCTTGGTTTTAGCCCGCCTTCGGCGGGCCGTAAGTTTCCGGGCCAATTCGTCTTCGGTGAAAATTTCAACCGTGCCGCGTTTGAGTAACTGCATTTGCTCTGCAACTTTTTGTGTCATATACAAATCTCAGTCAATTAAGATAATTTGAAGCTGCGATTATAAGGTATCCGCGAGAAACAGGCAAGAGCGGATGAAAGTTATCTGCAATGGTTTTACCTGCGGGAAGGGCCGGAGACCCCGCCTGAGACGATAAACGCCATTGCGTCGGAGCTGTCAATATCCAAGGGCTGAACAGCGTCCTTTGGAAAGAGCAGGACATTGCCCGCGAAATTGTACGATTGGGGCATATAGACGGCGACATAGTCCTCGAGCCCGAGGTTTTCGAGGCTGTCTCTTGTAATAAAGCCGACTATCTTGGCCGCTGAGTCTTTTGAAATGCCGGCGATTACGGGCTTGTCGAATTTTTTCTTCTCGCCGGCGAAGGCCTCAATCATATCCTTTATGGCCGAATAAAACAGCTTTATCAGGGGCACTTTGGTAAAGACCTTTTCTATAAGCTCGAAAATCTTCCTGCCCACAAAATTCGACGCCAAGAAGCCTATCACTGTAATACCTACAATCGTTATAACAAATCCAAGCCCTGGAATCGGAATCTTCAAGAGGCTGTCTAAAAGAGGCTGTAAGAGGCTGTCCAACGTCGAGAATACCCAGACGATAGCGAAGATTGTTAACGCTGCCGGAACAAAAATTAACAATCCTTTTAGAAAATACCTTATCAGACGTTTCATTTTTCATTCTCCTTTTCTTTCAGCTTCGCCCGTACATTTATTTCTCGGCAGCAGCTACACTGACGATAGGTTATCTTTTCGTCCTATCATATTCGTATTACTGTGAGCTTCAACCATTATCTGTCGATTATTGCCCTGTTTTTCAATTGTCGGCGGTGTTTTTTGCCGATGGTTTAGAGAGAAAATAGTCGTTTCAAGCGTCAGAAAGTACGATTGACAGATGGCCCGTTAATGCGTAATTTAGTAGATAATTGGTAAACGTAATTTTACAGAACATAAGGAGAATTAGAATGCAAAAAAGACAGGTATTATCAATACTTCTGTTTGTCGGAGCAGGTATGTTTGTGGGTGGTTGTGTTGTTGCCGCGGTAGGGGCCGGAGCAGGGACGGTGGCTTTTATCAGGGGCGACCTGGAGGCGGCAGAGGCAAAGAAACTCGACGTTGTTTATGATGCGACATTGAAGGCGCTGGAGGAGCTTGAACTGCCCGTGAGCCAGAAGAGCAAAGATAAGATGTCGGCGGAGATTGTGGCGCATGATGCAAGAAGTAAAAAGATTAAGATAAAACTACATGCAACCACGGAAGAAACGACGAAGATTTCGATTCGCGTAGGGTGGTTCGGCAGCGAGTCTAAATCCAGAATGATATATGAAGAGATACAAAAAAACCTTTAGTAGCAGTACAAGAGCGAAAGAGGATTCAAGTTAGCCGGACATCGAGCGGTTGTTCCGGCGGGGGTGCCTCGGCGGCTGTCAGCTCACTGCCGAGACGGAAAGCTTCGGTCATTGCGAAGGGGTGATTTTCTATCCGGCCGGGGTCTTCGACCTTATTGACGAACAAATTACAGACGTAGTGCATTTGAAGTGAGTCGAAATAAGTCTTCATTGTGAGCCTGACACAATCGAACATCTTTGTACTTTTTGAGCCGCCTACGGCGATAACCATCGCGCGGCGGTCGCGTTCGCCTGGGAATAACTGTTTTTTGAGCACATACTTTTGCGCCCAAAGACACTGTCCGCGGTCGATGAGGGCCTTTGCCTGAGCACAGACATTCATAAAGAATATCGGGGTAGCGAAAATCAGCCTGTCTGCATCAAGCATCATTTGTAATAATCCTTGATAGTCATCTTCAATCCTGCACTCACCGGTGGTATAGCAGGAATTGCACTCGATGCAGGGGCCGATTTTCAAATCTATCAGAGAGATATATTCAACCAATGCTTTTGCGGACTCGGCGCCGGCGAGCGCCTGTCGCAAAAGCGAATCACTATTACCATCAGGCCTCGGACTTGTCGAAATTCCAAGAACTTTAATATTCATATCAGCATTTCTGTCTAACTACCCAAACGAAAAATCTCAAGACAATCTCGCGGGGGCCTGGTTAGTCTATCATTGGCATTATGCTCCGACGGACTGACTTACGGTCGAATGGTGTTCCGAAGTCGAATGCGTCCGTTCGGCTGAGCCTCCAGGTTTGTCCGGTCTGAGTGTCGATGACGTACACAGAAAGGTCATCACCGCTGGCGCTGCAACACTGGTATCGGCCTGGGCTGTTGTCGCCGGAGTCTGCGCCCAAAGCCAATATCAGGGTAAGTGCCAGCAAAAAGCCGATAACCAAACTGCTCAAATTCAGGTTCCATTTGTTGGGCTGATGGTTGTTGCGTTCCATAATTACTTCTCCTTGAGAATTTATACACTTGTTTACTTTATACACCGCAATTTTACAGGTATGGCAATACATGTTCAACTGTTTTATTGTCGTATACCCTTAAGGGTAATAAATTCCCGCGACTGGGATTGTAAATTATTGCTTTAAGGTTACTACCTGTGGCACAAGTTGCCCGCGAACCCGCCGCGGCGGGGGAAATTTCAATCGTGAGCACTATAAAATGGGAAAGAGCTTGGAATTTGTAGTTGAGGGTAAAACTTATATTACGACGGCGAGGAACAGCAGCAGGGCGGCGAGGCAGGCGGCTGATAAGGTGATTTTCGACCACTTCATGTATTTTGCGTAACCGGGATGCCGGTCCTCAAACTCGTAGTAATAGTCGTCCAAATCCGATTCGTCTTTATGGCGCAGACGGAGTTGTACAATAATATATCCGGTGATGGATATCAAAAACAACGGCCCGGCTATGATGTAGAGAATAATATCCATAGGTCTTACCGCCTCGAAGAGGCCAGAGCACAAAGTGCAGGTAGAAACAGATTAACAATGATTAACGAATAAATTCAATAGAAAAATCGAAAGTAAAAAGGCAAAAGAGATGTAGGCATTCGACATTGACGGATTGAGGGATTTCGGTTATGGTGCAATATGAAAGGTAGAGACGCAAAATCTTGCGTTTCTACTGATGGGTATTTCTATTTTCAAATAGGAGCTAACTGATGAAGACAATTGATTTACGCAGTGACACCGTTACCTTGCCGAGCCCGGCAATGCGAGAAGCGATATATCGAGCCGAACTGGGCGACGACGTGTTCGGTGAGGACCCAACGACGAACCACCTTGAGAAAATGGCTGCTGAGAGGGTGGGCAAAGAAGCAGCGCTTCTGGTCGTCAGCGGGACGATGGGCAACCTGGTGTGTGTGCTTACTCATTGCGCGCGCGGCGAAGAAGTTCTCCTCGGCGACAGGTCGCATATGTTTCTTTATGAATGCGGCAGTATGTCGGCTGTGGGCTCAGTACATCCGCACACCTTACAGAATCAGCCCGATGGCACAATTCGGCTGGAGGATATCAAGGCGGCGATTCGGGGCGGCAACGTGCACTTTCCCCGCACGCGTCTGATTGTCCTGGAGAACACTCATAACCGCTGCAGCGGCAGGGCCCTGGAGCCTGAGTATATGGATGCAGTGGCGGCGCTGGCTAAGGAGCACGGGCTTTCGGTGTACCTCGACGGGGCGCGGGTCTTCAATGCAGCCGTGGCTTTGGGGGTGGACGTAAAGGAGCTGGCGCGAAGCGTCGATTCGCTGAGCTTTTGCCTCTCAAAGGGCCTCTCGGCGCCGGTTGGTTCGGTAGTCTGCGGTTCGAGTGAGTTTATCGCCGAGGCACGACGTTCGCGAAAGGTGTTGGGCGGTGGTATGCGACAGGTGGGAATCATCGCGGCGGCGGGCATTACGGCACTGGAAGAGATGGTGGAAAGGTTAGAGCAAGACCATGAAAATGCTAAGCGTTTGGCTGAGGGAATCAGCCTTATCAAAAGGCTGTCGATAGACTTGTCGAACGTGCAGACGGATATTGTTTATTTCGAGACGGCTGGCGATAGACCGACGGCTGAGGAGCTCGTAGCGGAGCTTGGTAAAAAAGGAGTCAAAATACTGTGCGTCGCGCCGTCGCGGCTTCGGGCGGTAACTCACTATGGTATCACGGCTGAGGATATTGATTTGGCCCTGGAGGTTCTTGGTGAGGTTATGAAAGGGGCGTAGTGGTCTTTTACTCGTGATTCGATGAGTTGTTATTGCGAGCAGTGGAGCAAGCCTGCCCTGAGCGTAGCCGAAGGGAAGCAATCTCCGGCGTTCGATAAGGTTTGAGATTGCCGCGTCGGCCTTCGGCCTCCTCGCAATGACACCCCCTAAAATCAGTGTTGACAGACTACTCGTCGTCCGGCTGCTTTCGTCGAGTGAGCAACAGACGAGCGGAACAAAAGCCGATAATCCGGGGAGGCTGGGCAACGTTAGGTGGTCATATTTGTTGGTGTAGTATGGTTGGGTCTTCTGGGTAAATATTGCCGGTGGGGCACATCTTTCACAGATTCAATGTGAAATTTTATCGGGTTTTCCGCCCAAATGTCACTTGATAAATTCATACTTTGGTAAGGGCAGTCGCGGCAAGGAGTTATAAGAGTGTGTTGAAAAATTCAAGAATTAAAAGAAACTGTGCCGATGGAGAGAATATCGTTTGCGAAAATAAGTGGCTCTGTCAAATGACCATAAAGGCCATGTTAGCAGGAACTTATGCTGTCTATCGCGGGTATTGCTAACAAGTCTGAACGTAATCCGGGCAGTGTAAGGGATGGTTAGCGTCGAAAAGGAAAGAGCCACATAAACGACGGGAGAGCGCAAGATGTTAAAGCGCTCTCCCTTTTTTATTTGCTAAATACGATATTACCGGCAACAATGGTTGTGTGGACTGAGCGGTCGTGGTCGAGCAGGACCAGGTCGGCATCTTTGCCTGGTGCGATGGCCCCTTTTTTTTCTCCGAGGCCCAATAAAGCGGCAGGGTTTTGAGTAACGGTTTTGATTGCGACATCGAGGGGGCAATCTGTAAAGCTCATAAATCTGTCGAGCAGCCGGCTCAGGCCGAGAGCGGTTCCGATAAGAGTGCCGTCTTGATACATTGCTGTTCCATCTTTGGATTCATATTCGACGCCGTTGTAGATATATTTGCCGTCGCCAAGCCCGATTGCCTGCATGCCGTCGGTGATTGGTATAACGCGGTTTGGGCCGAGGGTTTCGAAAACGAAGCTCAGGACGGATGGATGTATGTGGACGCCATCGGCAATGAGCTGGGCGGTTATGTGCTTTGTCTGAAAAATGGCAATGAGTGGGCCGGGTGAGCGGTGATGAATTGATGGCATTGCATTGAACAGATGTGTTACGTGGGAGATGCCCGCGTCGAAACCGCTGAGTGTTTGTTCGTAGTCGGCGTTGGAGTGCCCGAAAGAGGCGATGATACCGGAATCTGCGAGAGATTGGATTATCGGTAGTGCGCCGGGCAGCTCGGGTGCGATTGTCATTATTTTGAGACGGCCTTTTGTGATATCCAGGATATGCTTGAGGACCTTCGAAGAAGCGGGGCATATACATTCAGGCAATATCATCCCTCTTTTTTCCGGCGAGATAAATGGTCCTTCAAGATGGATGCCGAGTAGATTGGCGCCGCCGAGGTCTCGACCAACATACTCGGCAGCGAGGTCCAAGTGCCGATTTTCGCAGTCCGGTTTGAACACCGTCGTGGCAAGAAAGCCGGTAACTCCAAACCGGGCGCAGGTTTGCGAAATCGCCTGCAGGGCATCGACGGTTGCATCGAGTATGTCGCCGCCGCCGCCGCCCTGGATGTGAATGTCGATAAAACCGGGGGCAATTATTCGGCCCTGTGCATCGAGTGTATTGTCGGGGCGGATTGAGGGCTTAATTTGGCCTATCTTAGTAATGGTCCCGTTTTCTGTAAGAATGGAAGTGGTCTGTTTGTCGTTAGGAGCGTCGAACAGTCTGCAATTTGTTATAAGAAGTTTTTGTTTCATATAGATTTCTCCGGTCAGATTTCAGTAGAATAATTGATTTGTCTTTTGATTGCAAGTATAGTAATGGACACATTGAGTAATCCTGTTGACTTGGCAGGCTTTAATCGTTAATCATTATTAGGCTGTCCATGGGCGTTGTGGGCGGCAGGTGTTTGGCAAATCTCAATTAAGAGGAGAACGAACATGAAAAAGGCGTATAAAATTTTAGTGCTTGGGATTCTGGCGGCGTTGGTTCTTGGCGGCATTATGCAGGCTGAGGACGGCGACAGAGACAGAGATAGACCAGACCGTCGGCCCGAAGGCGAAAGACAACGTGAAGCCGACCGAGATAGACCCGATGTCAGAAGAATCACGGACAGGCGGCCTGATGGGGAGCGGCGAGAAGGTGAACGCCGTGATTCCGACCGTCGGCCTGAAGGCGAAAGGCGTATTGAGGGTGTCCGAGAGAGAGTCGAAGTCAGAAGAATGTTGGTGCATCCGGAACAGATGGAAAGAAGGCTCAGAGAAGGATTGGCTGCGCAGTTCGAGCGGATTGCAAAAGAATTCAGGGAGCTTGCAATGCAGGTCGCACGAATGGAAAGGGAGCTTCGAGAACTTCGTATGGAAAACGAGCGGCTGAAGAGGCAATTACAGGAAAGAGGCTGGATACAGGAAGGTCGCCAGAGAATAGAGGGGCAGCGCAGGGAACTAATGCAGCGAAGAGAAGGCAGTGAACGAGAAGAACAACGCCGGCAGGCCGAACGCGGAAGAGTCCCTGAACGACAGCGAGCGGAACGCGAGGAAATAGAGCGTGACCGGGAGCGAGCCGAAAGCGATGAAAGAATCCGGGACCGGGAACGAGCGGAACGCGAGGAAAGAGGGCGTGACCGGGAGCGAACAAGAGACGAAGAACGAAGAGAACCATAAGGGATGAAAAGAATCGGGCCTGTTTCGGTGTGAGGCGAACTGGTCGGTGAGGCGGATGTTGTCTGAGCGCCGCATTGCGAAAGCGGGTGTCCTGCTGGAGCAGAGCCGTTATCTCCGTGCGGCGAGGATTTTGCCTGAAGCCGACACAATATGCCTCAGGGCGTATGATTTGCGGGAAAGGGATATTATTTGGAGTAGCTATTATGGCCAAGGCAGAAAAGAATTGGGAGAAAAGACTCGCCGGCGAGCCTGATGAGCTTGCGGTTGATTTTGTGGAATCGCTGTCGATTGACAAACGCCTTTACAAGTACGACATTGTCGGCTCAATCGCTCATGCACAAATGTTGGCCGAACAAAAGCTGATTACGAAGGACGAATTGAAAGCGATAAAAGAGGGACTTATCGAAATATCGCAGGAAATATCCCAAGGGCGGTTCAAATTTCAAAAGAAGTACGAAGATATCCACATGGCAATCGAGGCGGCGCTGGCGGCGAAAATCGGCCAGGCGGGCAAGAAGCTTCATACAGGCAGAAGCCGCAACGACCAGGTTGCCGCCGACATTCGCCTCTGGATGCGAGATGAGATAGAGATACTGCAGGCCAAAATAACGCTGCTTCAAAAGGCGTTGGTGAAATTAGCGGCCAAATATGCGGAAGATATTATGCCGGCTTATACACATCTTCAGCGTGCTCAGCCTATAGTTATTGCTTCTTACCTGCTGAGTTTTGTCGAGCAGCTTGAGCGTGATTTTATTCGGCTGAAAAACTGCAACAAGCTGCTTAATATCTCACCGCTGGGATGCGGGGCAGTGGCCGGCTCGACGCTGCCTCTGGAGAGAAAGAGCATGGCGAAGCAGTTGGGTTTTTCCGACATCTGCTATAACAGTATCGATGCGGTCAGCGACAGGGATTTTTGTGCGGAATTTATTTTCGATTGCTCGCTTATCGCAACGCATCTGTCGCGGTTGGCTGAGGATTGGATAATTTATTCTTCGAGCGAATTCGCCTTTGTGCGGATTGACGACGCTTATTGTACATCGTCGAGTATGATGCCGCAGAAACGTAATCCCGATTTGTTGGAGCTTATTCGCGCAAAGACAGCTTCTGTTTATGGTTCGTTGATGGCCATGCTGACTATTCTGAAAGGCCAGCCGTCGGGCTATAACCGTGATTTGCAGGAGGACAAGGCTCATATTTTCACCGCCGGCGATACGGTCGAGGCTTCCCTTGATATGACGCGGGCCATCGTAGCGCATACGAGGTTCCAAACGAAGAAAATTTCAGCCGGACTCGAAGAAGGCTTTTTGGATGCAACCGCTTTGGCTGAGTACCTGGTTGGAAAAGGCGTGGCTTTTCGCGAGGCGCACGGCGTTGTCGGGTCGTTAGTTGCTTGCTGCGAGAAGGACAACAAAAAGCTGGCTGAGCTTGGTCTGGATGAGTTCA
>JAUWPZ010000119.1 GCA_030611315.1 Sedimentisphaerales bacterium | reverse complement strand
GCGTTTCAACATAATGCACCTCCTTGTGTAGTAAGGGTTTATGTAAATTGATTAACTACCCCTTATATCGTCATACACAGGGAGTGTGCCTTGAATTGAATCCGCCTCCAAAAAGTCCTCGAAAAAACCCCTAAGTTTGAGAAATGTTACCAAAGCAAAAAGGGATATTATGAGCAGAAGGCAGGCAAAACCGATAGAAAGCAGCCTGATTACCGAATCGGTGATGTCCTGCCCTGCTATTTGGCGCTTTAGCGATGTTTTATTTACTGGCTGCTTGCCAGCTTCTTGCGAAAGGCTTCCGATTCCCAGTTGTTAATGAAGTCCTGCTCGCGTTTGGTCAGCGAAAGTATCCCGCCGAAGTTCACCGCGTGCATACGAATAAGCAGTGAGCAACAGGTGATATCCGCGATAACGGGGGCGGTTTTTTCATCGGCTGCGACAAAAAGCCCCAGCCCTTTAATCACAAAAGCGGCGGAAGGTTTTTGGCCTCTGTTGATTAGCGAGGTTAGTTTGCGGGTGATTGTCCCGGCGTCGCACTTCTCAAGCCACATAGCTGTGCCGTTGGCATAAACAAGTTCGTCCGGATTCAGCGCCGTTGTTGAAAGCAGCTTGCCTGCATCTTTGCGCTGTATAAAAGCAGAGACTGCCTCATTTGCAGAGAAGTAACCAACCGGTATTTCTCGGCCTGTAGCATTAAAAAGCGCCTTTCGGATAGTAAATTTGGCGGCGGAGATATCTTTCAAAGCAGGGCGTTTTAGCTTGCGGGCCTTGTGCTTTTTTAGCTTGTTGCTGCAAAGCTTAATGACCTTGCGAACCAGCCGCAGCGAAGTCTCTGCGGTCTTTGCGGTAACGAAGAGCCCGTGCTTTTCAAGAATCATCACAGCGGGTTTTTTGCCGTACTGTTTTTGGTAGTCGCCGACCAACCGGGCGATTTTCTTTGCGAGCATAAATCCGGGGTCAGTATATGGCACCCAGAGCGGCACGATGCTTTCGTTCTTAAAGAGCTTATCGAGTTCTGCCTTTCCGTTCTTAGCGTTTACGTATGCCGCAATCACAAGAGGATGCAGATGAATCACGCACTTCTCAAGGCAGGCATGCAGGTGCGATTCCACGGAGGGCCTGACGCCGCTCGTAACATTGTCATCGCACGCAAGGAGAAGGCGATTCACCACCTCAGGTTCCCTGACCGAGGCATCGAGCTTTCCCAATGATTTGTCGGTGATAATCGACAGAACAGGCTCGAGCCTCAGCCTTCGCCAGCCCTCTTTCGCGTTCATGTCCTTCAAAGCCGTACCGCTGGCCTTGATGTACATATATTTGCCGCCTGCCGTTTTTACCGATGTATTACCGCCGCCGCCCTGAACAAGTGTTGAATCTTTCCCGGTTGTGTTCGATATTTTTATCAGGTCTGCTAAGTCTTTGTTCATTATTTTAAATCCTCTTTTTTATAAATCAGTTAGACAATCACAATCAATATACTCAACTTGACTGTTTTTTACATAAGTACAGCATTGATAATAACATACACAGCTTGTCATTCCTTCGCTTCGCTCAAGGACAGGTCTGAGCGCAGCGAAGAATCTCACACTCGCAACAGGGCAAAAACCCTATTCTAAGGCCAGATGCTTCGCTGCGCTCAGCATGACAGCTTAAAAGTCAGTCAAGTTGAGAATATACGATTCCAGCTTTATTGCGGTCTGGCCTTGTTTCTTTTGACTGCCCAGATTGTACCTGTAACAAAGTAAATCAAGCTCGGCCAGATAAGTATTTTCTTAAACATCGCAAAGTTCTGCTCATATTGCCCGCCGCCCGTGGTGTAAACCCATACAGGAAGGACCACGCACATAACTAACGACAACACCGCCACAATCGCACAAATCCAAAGCACGAAGTCTATTTTCTTCGGTACTTGAGCCCATTTAGGCATTTCAATCTCTGTCTCGCTCTCGTCCGCCCGGGTGCCTGTACGGCCGAATGCTTCATCTTCGGCTTCGTCCGCGAACTTCTCACGGGCTCCGGCCATCGAAGCGAAGACGATGTACAGCACCGTGGTTAAGAGCCAGATTGGCACAAACAGGAAAAACAGATGCAGAATACCGAGTTGGTAAACTGCATTCGCAAGGGTTTCCATGTGCAAACGCATCAGCAGATAACCCAGCGGGCTGTCTTTTTGTATGAACAGTGCGACGAGGATAGCAATGCCCCAGCTTAGCAGGGCGGGCCAGCTAAACAGCAGCTTCCTGCGAGAGACCCAGAACTGCGTCAGGCCGAGCTTAGGGAAGAGCCAGTGCTCGGCAAAAACAATCGCGCCAACCGGCATAAGCAGCAGGCCGTAGTACCCCACAAAATCGAGCAGTTTCGTGAACACGAATGGCGAGCACGCTATGGCAGTCGTAGCCGCTCCGGCCACAAGTGTTACAAGCCATCTCGGCCAGCCGGGTGTTACCGCCTGAAACGCAAGCCCCGCCCGATACAGGGTCGGGTTCGAAGTGGTCCAGCCGGCAATGACAACCGCTATTATGCCTGTAACACCGAGCGCTTTGAAGGCGACTCCGCCGGCGTCGTTGCCGATGCCCTCGAGCGCTATGTATCCCGCTGCCGCACCCATGATACCCGCACAAATCCACGCCAAATAGTGCCCGAGAAACATTCCGAAGGCCGAATACAGGCCGTACGACGTCTTCTTCGCGTAACGCAACAGGGCCATATCCGACAGCCCGCCGTGCATCGCCAGATTACATATCCAGGCGAAAGCCGCCACCTGCCAGAACGTGATTTGAGGATTGCCCTCGGGCGCAGTCCCCGTCCAAATGGACGTATTTGCCAGTGTCCAGAAGTCCTGTGAACTGCCCATCTGCCCCTGGAGTATCTTGTCGGCCAGGCCGGGCAGCATCGCCACCGCTCCGGCGATGAACATCAAGAACATCCACGGCGAGCAAACCTCCGCAAACTGTGCCAGCTTCTTGAAACCCAGAATAGCCAATGTAACCACCACCGCACCAACCCCTATCACAACAAGAACAAACCTTATATCCGTTGGGAACCACCCTGTTTGTTCCTCGATACCGAAAGGTATGCGTACCGCCGATGCGGATACGGTAATCATGCAGCCTGCCAGGATGCAGAACAGCACAGCGCTTAGAATGTTATAAATAGCCGTGGTAACAGGCCCGGCTATTTTGCGAAGATACCAGTACAATGTCAGGCGTGTTTGGACTGCTATCGGAGCGCATACAAGCGTCCATGTCAGCACCGCCATCAGGTTGCCGAGGAGCAGTCCCACAAATATATCGTACGCACCGGCGCCCCACTGAACAAACAACGCGCCGATAACGAACTCCGTTCCTGCCACGTGCTCGCCGGCAAAGACGCCCGCAAAGTGTTTTCCCGGTTGAAGCTTCTCCTCCGAGACCGGCTCCCGCTCGAATTCATAAAGCGAGTCCAGCGTTTTTATGGTACCGCCGTCTCTGCTACCTGCCATAACGTATTCCTTTCTGTTCGCTCTTCCTGAGCCTTACCTTAAACTTGTTACTTTTGCCTCGTAGTCTCGGATTTCTTTAAGCCAGTCCGCTTGTGCCGGGGTGTTTTCTTTTAGGCAGTAATAATCCCAGACCGCCCCGAAAGGCAGCGTTTTGTGCTCTTCCAGCATGGCCAGCCTGGCCGTGTAGTCGCCGGCCAGCTCCATCTCGCGCAGCTTCTGAGTCGGCTCCAGCAGGGCGATTAACAGCGCCTTGAGCATACAGCGTGTTCCTATTACCCACGCCGCCACCCGGTTAATGCTCGCGTCGAAAAAGTCCAGGCCTATATGCACCCTTTCGAGATAATCGCCGCGCACCAGCTCCTCGGCGATGCTGCGCAGCTCGTCCGAGAGAATGACCACGTGGTCGCTGTCCCAACGCACGCCTCTGCTTACGTGCAGCAGAATCTCGTCAAGAAAAGTCATCACGGATGATATCTTGTCCGATACGACTTCCGTCGGATGAAAATGCCCCGTGTCCAGACAAAGCAGCACCCTGTTCTCGACGGCATAGCCCATATAAAATTCGTGCGAGCCGACGACATAGCATTCCGAGCCGATACCGAACAGTTTGCTTTCTACCGAATCCAGGAGCCGCTTGCGTTCAATCTTTTCGGCGAATATCTCATCCAGCGATTTTCTAAGTCGTTCCCGCGGCCCTTTGCGGTCCATCGGAATGTCCTTGAATCCGTCCGGAATCCACAGGTTCGTTACGCAAGCCGTCCCCAGCTCCTTTCCCATAGCGGCCCCGATTTTTCTGCACGCAATCCCGTGCTCGACCCAGAACTTTCGTATCTCCTCGTCCGCGCTGGACAGCGTAAAGCCACTTTCGGCCTTCGGATGCGAAAAGAACGTCCCGTTGAAATCCAAACCCAGTTCGTTTGCCTTCGCCCAGTCGAGCCACGCGGTGAAGTGTTCCGCTCCCAGCTCGTTGCGTTCTACCTTGCCGGCGGCCTCAGCGTACATCGCGTGCAGGTTCAGCCGGTGCTTGCCCGGTATAAGGCTCATCGCCTTTTCTATATCTGCCCGCAGTTCATCGGCTGTCCGCGCCTTGCCGGGATATGCCCCCGTTGCCATAATCCCGCCGCCGCTGAGGCCTTCGGCGGTTTTTTCAAAGCCCCCGACGTCATCTCCCTGCCAGCAGTGCAGCGATATCGCCGTCCTGCTCAACTGCGACATTGCCTTGTCGGTATCGACGCCTAATTCAGCGTAACGCTCTCGGGCCGCTTCGTATGCTTTTTCAATGACTCTCGAATCACTCATCTTGTCCCAATTCCTTCACCTAAGAAAAACAGACTCAACTACAATTCAGCCCCCCAATCCCTATTTGGCCGTCAAGGCGTCTTTGCCGGGCAATTTCGGGAAAGGTGCATGCGGTTCAGTCTGGTACCAGAACGCAACCGAAGAAAGGTCATCCTTCAAAGGCAGGTATCTTCCGCCGGTTTGCCACCCAAGAGCCTGAATCGTTACCCTGAGGTCCTTCTCGAACCTGATAGGGTCCATAATGTGCCAGCGATACAACCCAAAGCGGGGCTTCTTCTCGGACTTTATCACCTGCGGCATACCCACATAAGGCGTGTTGAATGCCTGAACCCGCCGCCCTTGGGATTGTTGAATCCGTAAGAGCCGCAGAAGTAGTCTTCCGTCCCTGTTCCGCAAATCGTGGGGAATTTCTTGTCGCCGTCCATAAAAAACTTGATTTCGCCTTCACCCCACCATCCCGGACTGTTCGAGCCCCATATCATATACGTTCCTACGTAGTGCCCCCAGCCCTTGACGCCGTCGAGAATGACGTAGTCTGTTTTGTCGGGCAGGGGATTGGTTCGGCGAAATTGCGCATGAAAATATGCCGCATCCTGCGGAATGTCCGTCAGCGTATAGTCGATTTGGTAGTACAGCGTCATCTGCTTTTCGGCTATATTTGTCATTGTAATCTTGCAGCGTTTTCTAAAGGGCATCTCCCAATAGCAGTTAAATCCGCTCTTGGGATTGACACAGACCGCCAGCGAGGTAACCTTGGTATATTCTCCCATCCCGCACGCGAAAAAATCGCCAGCGGGACATTCCACGGACGGCTCCTCTTCGCCGTCCCAGTAGATTCTTAAAATGTTCAACCTGTTATTTCCCGTCGGGGTCATCCAGATATGCTGGATTGCTCCGGTCCCTTCGATATCAGCCATCACGAAAGTTTGTCCTGGTTTAATCCTGACCGAGGGAGAGACCTTCCATTCCTGTCCCAGCTCACGGGCCGCGTTGGCGCCTGTGCCTTTTGTTGCCATGCCGCCTTTGCCCTTTTCGCCGGTAAAGTTCTCCGGACTGACAGACCGCGTCTTTGCGTGCGACAGGCGGGACAGATTGCCCAGGTTCATGCTTAAACCGTTAAATCCTCTTTTCCGCCTGGCAGAGCCGGTTTTTTGGCCTTCGACCACGCTCGCCGGAAAGATAAATAATACAAGACCGCAAATTACACAGAGAACAAGCTTTTTTGACATTACTTTTTTCATAATTTGTCCTTTCTCATCTTTGTTTTTCGGTTCTCTCAATTCTGATACATTCCGAGGAGTTTGTCTTCGGCTTCTTTCGTCCACAATCCGTTACTCAGGCACTCAGCGACTTTCGGTATCTTTTCATTTAGCTCATCAAGCCGCACTAATCCCAGTCCTTTGCACGCCGGATACACGATAATCTTGCCTGCAATCGAGCGGCTCTCGACCGCCCGAATACCTTCTGTTGCACCGTCAAGACCGCAAACAGCCGCAACGCTGAGGTTTGTATCGAGCCTGCCGGTTTCAGTTTTTTCCAGCATTAGTTTCATATCTTCCAAAGTCGAGCCGCTCGTCCCAGAAAAAAACAACCGCTTTTCTACATAGGTATCCATGTCGATCTCGCCCGTTACCGTTGCGGGTATGCCGGCGAAGATGTTGATTAGCCCGCCTTTGGCGGCGCTGTGCACCGAGGCGGCTACCAAAGCAGGTATCGGCGCCATCAGTGCGGCATAGTCGAATTGTTCTTCCGGTTGTTCCTTGGTTGGATTGAATGCTTTGTATGCCACGTTGTTTTTTCGGGCCAGAGGCTCGGCGATTCTCGTCAGCGCCGCTAATCTGTTGTCGTCCACGTCGCTCGCAAATACACTGACGCCTTCGACGCCCTGGCAGATATTTCGTATCACGTGCATCATTCCCATCGGCCCGCCTGCGCCGATGATGTTAATCTTGTCTCCCGGCCGGATTTCGTCGCCTTCGGGGATAATTTCCATCGACTCAGCCGGGTCGGTACCTGTAGTGCCTATTATCCGAATGCCGCCATAATGGACTCGCCCGACCATTGTTACAATGTCCCTGCCGAATTTGCCCCCGCACTGAATGATATTCAGCAGGCCGTTTAGAGCTACCTTTGCGAATAGTTCTTCGACGACCGCCGGCTCATAACCGAAGTAAAGCACATCGTCGAAGCTCGCATCGGCAAGGGCCGATACACTCCGGGCTTCTTTGATTTCGACATCCAGTCCCCCCGGCGCCGGCGTTTTCGAGACCAATGTAACTTCTCCCGGCAGGCCGTAGAGTTTGAACAGGTTTGCAAGAGTTTCCCCGGCAATCTCGGCATCGGCCACAACCAGTATTTTCCCGCCGGCCTTGAGGGTTTGGCGTTCTGCCGATGCGTACGCATCTTCAACGCACGCCCACGGCTCCACCAGGGCCACAGCCGAGCCCGAAAGCTCCTCACTTACCGGCAGCATCATCGAGTCGCCTTCCGGCGAGGTGAAGATGCGCTCGTCCAGCAGCACGTATTCCTGAAGCGCTCCTTCGAGATTGTACCCGAATGCCGCGTTTGAGGTTGCGGTCCTCACCCATCGGTAATCGGTCTGAACGAGATAACGCTCGCCAATCTTAAAGCCCTCCACTCCATCCCCAACCGCCGCGATTCTAACTACGGCTTCGTGCCCGGGGACAGTGGCTGCTTCGCCCGGAACATAGCTCGGTATTTCTTTCAGGACTTCGGCGTCGATGCCGGAAACTATCTCGCTTTTGCGAACGTGGCTGGAAAACTGCTTGAGCAGCTTCAAATCGGAAAAGCAAAGCCCGACCGCCTCCACCCGGCAAAGAATCTGGTGCCGACCTGGCCTGAAAACCTCTTTGTTTTTATTCAAAGTAAGCTCATCCGGGCCGACAAGCTGCACGGCATATTGACTTTTCGGCAATCCCATTATAATTCGTCCTTGAACTTTCGTTCCCGCGAGTTACGGGTCACGGGCCGCTTTCTCCAGCATTTCCTCAGCAGTAACATCTTCGGCAAACTCGCTCAGTCTCTCTTCCTGCTCCACCTTAAGCGAACACCCAAGCTCCTCAAAGAATTCGTTCTTCTGCGCAACGTTTTTGAAAGTCTTCTTCGCCCACTCGCTCGTATATCCTAATCCACATTGCTGTTGAAGCGCCGAATGGGCGTACACGATATGTGCACCTTTGAGGAATACCGGCGCCAGCGGCGAAAGCTCATCCGAGTCAAAGTCGTCCACAAATTTTTGCCCCGGGCTGTTCATTTCCGTCCCCATCACGACCGGCAAATGCAGCTTCTCGGCTAATTCCACCACTTCGTAGAGGTTCTCTGCTTTTTCGTCTTTGGCCCCGGGAGTATAATTGCGGTCCGGGATGATATTGATAGCCGCCGCCCCCGTGCTCATCGACACTTCCAGAAGCTCCTCGATGTCTTTTTCTCCATCGCTTGTACCGTCCAGCCACGTCAATGTCGGGATTGCTCCGGCGGAAAGAAAGAACTGATTTGTCTCTGCCATCAATGGAAAAGAGCCCTTGTCGGGCAGTACGTATCCGACGCCGCCGCGCTTCATGGTTTTTGCGCGAATCGTATTCAACAAATCCCTGCCCTCCGACCATTCCTCTTTGTCATTCCTTCGCTTCGCTCGAGGACAGGTCTGAGCAAGGGGAAGAATATCGCTCGCCGCTGCGCCCAACTTCTGTGACCAGAAATCGGCAAGGGCTTTATCATCGCCGAAGATTTTTTTGGCCTTGCGTGCGTATGCAAGACAGATATGCCGCTCGGTTGGGTTCCCGGACGGTGTCAGAACAAGCACATCCCGTTCGTAATCCAGCTCGACCGGCAGAAGGTGTTTATTCACTCGGCCCATCAAATCCCGGTTTCTCTGCTGCGCCATCCTTCGGAGGCCGAGGAGGAATTCTCCTCTGTCACCTTCCAGTTTCGCCTTCGGGAATCCCACTCCCATATGGTACGTAATTCCCGGCTCGCCCGGCGACGTCATCACTCTGGTGGAGAATTCCGGCACGTAAACCCGGCTTTCCAGGCCGCCGCACCCCTTCAGGCCGAGCAGCCTCGCCGCCTCGAGGAATTCTTCCAGGGCGTCCAGAACGTCAAAATCCACCACTCCCGCAACGGCCAATCCGGCCTTGCGGGCCAGCCACGCGAACTTACTCGGTGAATAACCGTAGGTGTTGTAGGAGAAAAACGTATGACAGTGTATATTAACTTTTGTGTCCGATGGGGCCAATTCAATCCGGCCGCCTCGAACCATTTCGCATAGCGCCAGCAGGGCATCTTTTCTCTCGCCGGGGTCGAAACTATCCAGCTTAATCTCAAGTTCTTCAATCAAGACAAATCTTTCTTTTTACTTTTCACTTTTTGCTTCTTAGATATTGTTCTTCCCAGACTTGGGCGTCTTGCGGTTGATATTCCTTCACTTCGAACGAATTTCGCACGATTTTCCGAGCCTCGCTTAGCGTCTTAATCTGTCCCGTCGCCTTGGCCTGCATCAGAATATTGCCGCTGGCCGTAGCTTCTATCGGGCCGGTGATGACCTTCTTACCAAGCGCATTGGCCGTGAACTGGCAGAGCAGCTCATTCTGGATGCCGCCGCCGACGATGTGCATTATCTCGATGGCGTCTCCGGTAACATCCTCGATGGCCTCAGTTACGCCGCGATACCTCAGGGCAATGCTTTCCAGTATTATCCTTATCATTTGTCCCTTGTCGTCGGTTGTTTCCTGTCCGGTCTGGGCCAGATACTCGTTTATCCTCTTCGGCATATCGCCCGGCGATAGAAATTCGCTGTGGTCAACATCAATATGACCGGCAAACGGCCTGGCCTTTTCTGCCATAGCCGTTATATCGCCGTATGAAAGCTCCGTTCCTTCTCTTTGCCATTGCCTCTTGCTTTCCTGTATCAGCCATAGCCCCATTATGTTCTTGAGCAGCCGAATGGTTTTATCGACTCCGCCCTCGTTTGTGAACTCATATTCGAAACTCTTGTCGTTAACAATTGCCTGTGGCACTTCAACTCCCATAAGGCTCCACGTTCCCGACGAAAGATACGCCCATTTGCCCTCGCCGGCCGCCGGGACCGCGGCAACAGCCGACGCTGTATCGTGTGAGCCCGTTGCTATGACCGGAATCGGCCCGCAGCCGAGTTCTTTGCCGATACCGGCGAACAACTGCCCGACAATCGTCCCCGGCTCGACAACCTTCGGCATAATTTCTATCGGCAGAGACAGCTTGCCGAGGACTTCTCTCGACCACCGGCCGGTCCTCATGTCCATAAATTGTGACGTGCTCGCGAGGGTATATTCTCCGAAGATTTTCCCGCACAAAAAGTAGCTGAACAAATCGGCGATAAAAATCAGGTTCTGTGCCTTGGCCAGAGCGAGCGAATTGGCCAAACGCATCGCAAGAAGCTGATAAACGCTGTTAAGCTGCATAAACTGTACGCCGGTGTTTTCATATATTTCGCGTTTGCTTATCCGCTCGAAGGCCTTTTCAAACATTCCGTTGGTTTGGCTGTCCCGATAGTGATAAGGATTTTCTGTCAGTTTGCCGTCGGCGTCGAGCAAGCCGAAATCCACCCCCCAGCTATCGATGCCGATACCCCAAACCTGGGTCTTTGCTTCTTTGACCGCCTTGCTTATGCCGGCCTTGATTTCGCCGAGCAGCCTGTCGAAATCCCACCGCAGTGAGCCGTTTTCTTCGATAGGGCCGTTACTGAAACGATGAATTTCCTCGAGAACAAGTTTGTCCGCCGAAACCGTACCAATCATTACTCTGCCGCTCTCGGCGCCGAGGTCAACTGCGATGTATTTTTTCAATTCAGCCATCGCCGACTCCTTTCACAAGCGTCTTGTCGTTTTCTTGTGTCTGTAAATACCGACACGCCTTCGATTTATTAGCTAATAGCGCTGTAGAAACGACTTTATATAGTGCTCACGATTGAAATTTCCCCCGCCGCGGCGGGTTCGCGGGCAACTTGTGCCACAGGTAGTAACCTTAAAACAATAATTTACAATCCTAATCGCGGGAATTTATTACCCTTAAGGGTATAACGCAGATTCTCCCCTTTTGCAAATTGAAAATCGCCC
>JAUWPZ010000162.1 GCA_030611315.1 Sedimentisphaerales bacterium | reverse complement strand
CAACATATGGAAATTGGCTGCCGGGCGATGAAAGAGGATATGTTGCCGACGGCAAGAAAATCGTACCTAATTTGATAATACTTCGTTGGTCGCCGTGATTTAATCCGCAGGGACAATCTGCGGTATTACCATCCAGTCGAGAAGCCATTTTCCCCGGTCGTCGGCTTCCAGGCACACGATACCTCCGGCCTTGAACGCCACCGCAACCGCATATTCATCTCCCGCTAACAGCAGCGAGGCCAATTTGCCCATAAACGGCAGATGCCCCACAATCATAACATCCTGCTCGGCCAGTTCAATTTCGTCCTTGATAGGCGCAACCTCGTCATTCGGGGCGAGGAAACTGTGTGCGGCAACCTCTATCCTTACATCGACAACCTCCGCCAGGACCTCCGCCGTCTGCTCGGCCCGCTTCTTGCCGCTGTGCCACAGGTAATCGACCCCCAGGCCCAGCGGCTTGAGGAACTCAGCAACCTTGCCTATATCCTCGCGTCCCTGCTCCGACAGGGGCCTTTGCGAATCAACATCCGTAGAAACCGCTTTTGCGTGCCGCACAAGGTATAATATCATTGTTGACCTCCCTTCAAAAAAACATACAGCGCTATTATAGCATAACCTTCCCGCTTAACAATTATCTGCTTCCCGGAAATTTGAAACCGCCGGTTGACAGTAACCCCGTCAGGCAATACAATCCGGCTTTTGAATTTCATGGAGTTTTTCGGTATGGTCGATGTAACGTTGGTAACAGGCGATGGAATCGGGCCCGAAATCGCAGAAGCCGCCCGCAGATGCATCGACGCCACCGGCGCCGAGGTCAACTGGGACGTAGTCGAAGCAGGCCTGGACGTTATGGAACGCACCGGCACACCTCTGCCCGATGCCACCGTCGAATCCATCAAGAAAAACGGCGTCGCACTAAAAGCCCCTATCACCACTCCCGTCGGAACCGGCTTTAGAAGCATAAATGTACATCTGCGCCAATCGCTCGATTTATACGCCTGCCTTCGGCCCTGCAAAAGCTATCCCGGCGTCCGCAGCAGATATTCCGATATTGACCTGGTCGTCGTCCGCGAAAACACCGAAGACCTCTACGCCGGCATCGAATTCGAATTGGCCAAAGACGACACCGCCGAAATCATCGACTGGATAAACAAACATTCCGCCAGAAAAATACGCAGCGACTCCGGCGTCAGCATAAAGCCCATCTCCGTCAGCGCCACCGAGCGAATCGTCGGATTCGCCTTCGATTACGCGCGCAAAACGGGCCGAAAAAAGGTTACCTCCGTCCACAAGGCCAATATCATGAAATTCTCCGACGGCCTCTGGCTCGACGTCAGCCGCCAGGTCGCAAAGAAATATCCCGACATCGAATTCGAAGACCGCATCGTTGACAATATGTGCATGCAGTTGATTCAAAAGCCCGAGCTTTACGACGTCCTCGTCCTGCCGAATCTCTACGGCGATATTATCAGCGACCTTTGCGCCGGGCTGGTCGGCGGCCTCGGCGTTGCCCCGGGCGGCAACATCGGCGACAACACCGCAATCTTCGAGGCCACCCACGGAAGCGCACCCAAATACAAAGGCCTCAATAAGGTCAACCCGACCGCCCTGATACTAAGCGGAGTAATGATGCTAAGGCACTTGGGCAAAATGGAAGAAGCCGAAAAGCTCGACTCCGCCGTCGCCGCCGTTATCGCCGAGGGAAAATCCGTTACCTACGATATGAAACCACACCGCGACGACCCAACCGCCGTAGGCACAAGCCAAATGGCCGATGCAATTATCGAAAAAATGACTATGTGATTTGATGCACAAGCCTCCCCAAAAGAGTCCTTCGCTGCGATCAGAACGACAAAGAAGATTCTAACAGAGCACAATCACTAATTACCAGTTACCAATTACCATTCTCCAAATAATTGATGACAATCGGCCTCAAAACTGGTAAAAAATAGCGCTTTTACAAAGGTATTTTAATTTGAATCAGGATGATTATAGAAAACTCGTTTCCGGTCAAACCGCCGGCTTTTGCGCAGCGATTTTGCGTTTCTTCCTGGATATCGCCGCAGTTCTGTATTCTGTCGCCATTGTCCTGCGCAATTTCCTGTATTCGAAAGGCCTCCTCAAAGCACATTGCGCCAATGCACTGGTTATTTGCATCGGCAATATAACCACCGGCGGCACCGGTAAAACCCCGCTGGTCGTCTGGCTTTGCAACCTGATAACTAAACACTCAACACTAAGCACTCAAAACTGTAGTTGTGCCATACTAACTCGAGGCTACAAGGCAAATCAAGGCGCCCTCCTCGACGAGCCTGCAATCCTCGCCGAGAGCTGTCCGCACGCCAAAGTAGTTATAAATCCCGACCGCGTTGCCGGTGCAGCCGAAGCCGTATCCAAACTCGGCGCCGACGTGCTCATAATGGACGATGGCTTTCAACATCGCCGGCTCGCAAGAGATTTGGACATTGTAGCAATCGACGCGACCCGCCCATTCGGCTACGGCAAAATTCTCCCTGCCGGCTTGCTGCGTGAACCTGTCTCCGGGCTAAAGCGGGCCAACGCCGTTATTATCACCAGAGCCGACCAGGTAACCGACGTCGAATTGACCCGGCTTGAAAAGAAGCTGCGGCTTATAAATCCGAACATGATTATTGCACGCTCGATTCACTCGCCGACTCGTGTAAAATCCGCCGACGGCCGGGAGACCGCCATCGAAGAACTTAAGGGCAAAAAGATATTTGCCTTCTGCGGCATCGGCAATCCGGACGCCTTTTTTAGCACCATTAAAAAGCTGGGCTGCGACCTTGCAGGCTCTGAGATTTACGACGACCACTATCACTACGCCGATGAGGATATCGAACGCATTTTCAAACAAGCCGAACACTTTAAAGCGGATATGGTGCTGACAACCCAGAAAGACTGGACAAAAATTCTCAATTCTCAATTCTCAATTCTAAATTCTAAGGATATACCCCTCTCATACCTCGCAATCGAGATAAAATTCCTCGCCGCGGAGGACAAATTAAGAGACTTGATTGAACACACATTAGCGGGTACAATCACAAAAAGCTAAAAAAAACGCAATTTCCGCAGCAAAAAGAGCTAAAAATGCGTGAAGATTTACTAAAAACCGTTACGAGCCTCGGCTCGCCCAAAATCCTCGTCGTGGGCGATTTCATGCTGGACGTCTATATTTACGGCGATGCCTTGCGAATCAGCCCGGAGGCCCCCGTCCCGGTCCTGAAAGTTATCGACACTAAATACTGCTGCGGCGGAGCGGGCTCCGTGGCCGCCGACCTTGCCGTTTTGGGCGCGAAACCTTTCTGCCTGGGCGTCATCGGTGACGACCTGAACAGCAAAACTCTCCGGGAAATGCTTACAGAAATCCGCGCTGATATCACCGGACTGCTCACGGTGCCCGGCCGACCCACTATTACCAAGCAGCGGCTCATAGGCCTGGCCCAGCATCGCCATCCCCAGCAGTTAATCAGAGTTGACCAGGAATCGACCGAACCGCTCACCGCCGAATTGTATGAAAAAATCCTGCGCATTTACAAAGACAAATTAGCACAGACCGACATCGTCTGCCTCCAGGATTATAATAAGGGCCTGCTCACTGAGGCAATCTGCAAAAAAATGATACAACTGGCGGCCCAGGCAAACAAGAAAGTCCTCGTTGACCCTTCGCCGACCAGCGACTATTCGAAATACATCGGCGCAACACTCATCACGCCGAACCGAAAAGAGACCTCCGCAGCGGTCGGCTTCGAAATAACGGATGAGAAAATGGCCGCCAAGGCAGCCGAACAATTGACCCGGCAGCTAAAGCTCGACGCCGTCGTAATAACCCTTGATAAGCAGGGCGCATATTTAAGAACGGACGGTATCAACGAGCTGGTGCCCACAAGACCGCGCAGCGTCTATGACGTCAGCGGTGCCGGTGACATGGTACTGGCAACGATTGCGCTGACCCTGGCCGCCGGCTGCGATTACAAAACCGCCGTCCGGCTCTCAAACATAACCGGTGGAATTGAAGTGGAAAAATTCGGCGCCGCTACGGTGTCCGTCGAAGAAATCATAAACGAAATCAATAGAAATCGCAGCAAAAGCAGCAAGCTGCGCTCGCCGGAATTATTGGCCGACGAACTCGCATGGCACCGCAGGAAAAACAGGACCGTCGTATTTACCAACGGCTGCTTTGACGTGGTCCATAGAGGCCACATCGAATATCTCAAATTCTGCAGGCAGCACGGTGACATCGTTGTTGTCGGATTAAACAGCGACGACTCGGTAAAGATTATCAAGGGACCCGATAGGCCGATAAATAATCAGCACGACAGGGCCGCTGTTCTTGCCGCCCTGGAATCGGTCGATTACATCGCTCTCTTCGATGAGCCCGACCCACTCAGCTTAATAAAAAAAGTAAAGCCGGACGTATTGGTCAAAGGCGAGGACTGGGCCCAAAAAGGCGTCGTAGGCCGCGAGTTTGTCGAATCTTACGGCGGCAGCGTCGTCCTTGCGCCGCTCGTCAAGGGCAAAAGCTCAACCGCAACAATTGAAAAAATGAAGTCGTTGGAAACAAAATCCTGATGAATATATAAGCGTCGCCTCCGTCATTGCTTTACCGAACGAAACAATCCAGGCAGGC
This sequence comes from Sedimentisphaerales bacterium, assembly GCA_030611315.1. Taxonomy (GTDB): domain Bacteria; phylum Planctomycetota; class Phycisphaerae; order Sedimentisphaerales; family Anaerobacaceae; genus JAUWPZ01. Next base: position 3,081 of record JAUWPZ010000162.1, on the reverse strand, counting down.
CTCGCAATGACGCCCATACAGGAAAAAATATCGATGAGCGAGGACGTAAAAAAACAGATTTACGAGACCATCGAAGCCCACAAGAAGATGGTCGCCGAAATCCGGCAAAGCGCCGTCGAAACAATCGCCGCCGCCGCCCGGACAATAGAACAGGCATTGAAGCAGAACCGAACCGTCTATATCTGCGGCAATGGAGGCTCGGCTGCGGATGCACAGCACATTGCCGGCGAGCTGGTCGGCAGATTCAGGAGGGAACGAAAGGCCCTGGCCGCCGTTGCGCTCTCCACCGACACATCCATATTGACCTCTGTCGCCAACGACTATGCTTACGAAGATGTCTTTGCCAGACAGGTCGAAGCGCTTCTCAAAGAAGGAGACATCCTGTGGGCCTTTTCAACCAGCGGCGCCTCGAAAAATGTCATCAAGGCCGCTCAATTAGCCAAAGAAAAAGGCGCCTTCGTACTGGCATTTACCGGCAGAGCAAAAAGCAAACTCGAGCAGATAGCTGATATTTGTTTTTGTGCCAACGCTGAATCGACGGCACGCAGCCAGGAGATTCATCAAGTTGCATACCATATTATTTGCGACCTTGTGGAACAGAGTTTTTGCCAATAACAAAACAATCAACGGATTAATTAGAAATAGAGATGTCCAGTAAAGCCATATTTCTCGACCGTGACGACACCTTGATAGAAGACCCCGGCTATATCAACAATCCCAAACAGGTAAAGCTGCTGGATGGCGTCCCCGAGGCCCTTATCAAGCTTAAAACTATGGGATATAAGCTCATAGTCGTCTCTAATCAATCCGCTGTTGCACGCGGAATTGTCACGGAGAAAGTCCTCGACCAAATCCATGACCGCCTAAAGCATCTGCTGGCCGAAAAAAGTGCGCATCTTGACGGGATTTACTACTGCCCTTACCATCCCGACGGCGTCGTTGCAAAATACCGCAAAGAAAGCGACTGCAGAAAGCCGAAGCCGGGAATGCTCCTCGCCGCCGCCGACGAGATGGACATAGACCTCAGCCAATCCTGGGCCATTGGCAACGGCGCTCGTGACGTCGAAGCCGGATTACAGGCAGGCTGCAAAACTATATTGATAGATACCCCCTCCCACCAAAAACGCCTCGAACCGGGCCACCCGGCTCCGGATTATACCGCCGTTAACATAACCGAAGCCGTAAACATCATAAAGAAGTATCACCGCTCCTCCGGCAGCGCCGCTACAAAAACTCCCTCGACCCCAAAGGAAAAATCTGAGCCGGATTCTGAACCGGATGAACCGGCTCCCGAGCCTGATAAACCAGCCCCTGAGCTTGATGAACCGCCTTCCGAGCCCGATGAACCGACTCCAGAACACGATGAACCAACTCTTGAAAACGATAAAACGCATTCTGAACCCGGCGAACCGCCTGGCGAACCCGATGAACAACCACTTCAATCAGAATCCCGACAGACCCAAACGGACTTCTCCCGGCAGGAATTGCCGTCCGACACGAACGAACAACTGCTCAACAGAATCCTCGGACAGCTAAAAGGTATGCAGCGGGACAATATGTTCGGCGATTTTTCCATAATGAGACTCCTGGCCGGAATCGTGCAGATTGCCGTCCTCTTTTGCCTGTTGTTTTCTATATGGTTTCTGATGAGCCCAAACAGGCACCTCGATTCCGTCGTAATTACGCTTGGCTTTGCTATGGTACTCCAGGTGATGGCGCTAACCTTCTATACAATGCAGGGGCGAAAGTAGTGTTGCATAAAACGTATCTCGCTTCACGAAACACGAGATACGATATCCGAGATACGAGATGCGAGATACAAAACACGAGATTTTAGTCTGGCTGCCTTCACCTATGGGTGACGCCGTCCTCTGCACGCCGGCCTTACGGGCCCTTCGAGAGCACTTCAAATCCTCCGAAATCTCATTTTTAGCCGAGCCTGTAGTTCGCCGGATTTTATCTCCATCCGGCTTCAACGACCATTGGCTTGAGCTGCAAAACAAAAATCCCTTTGCGATTGCAAAAAGACTCAGGAAAAAAAGGTTCACCCACGCAATCCTCCTCAAGAATTCCTTTGCTTCGGCTCTGGCCGCCCGCCTCGCGGCAATACCGTCACGTATCGGCTATGCTCGCCAGGGACGAGGGTTTCTACTCACCGATAAACTCTATCCCCCAAAACTACCCAACGGCAAATTCAAGCCTCTTTCGATGATTGACTATTATCTCGCAATCCCGTCCCGGCTCGGCGCCGACACCGCAGACAGAAGCCTCGAATTGCACATCGACTCACAACAGCAGCAGAGCCTCCGGGCTAAATTACCTCAGCTCGCTGATTGTGCCGGACCGATTATTGTTATGGTACCCGGCGGGGCATTCGGGCCCAGCAAGTGCTGGCCGAGCGATAGGTTCGCGCAAGCAGCCGATTTGCTGATTGATAACCACAATGCAACTGTCATCATATCCGTCGCGCCTAATCCCCTCGAAAAGCAAATAGCCTCGGAAATCTGCTCCTCAAGCAAACACAAACTCGTTAACCTTGCCGAACGACCCGTCGATATCGGCCAATTAAAAGCCCTCTTTTCCACTGCGGACCTGGTAATAACAAACGATACAGGCCCCCGCCATATAGCCATTGCCCTGCAGCGCAAGGTCATCACCCTTTTTGGGCCGAACAACCCCGCCTGGACGGACACCGGCTGTAAAAATGAGATTCAAATAATCGGCAATGTACACTGTGCCCCTTGCGCCAGGCCGACCTGCAAAAAGTCCTCGCATTTATGTATGCAGTCAATCACCGCAGAGACAGTCTGCAGCGCCGCGAAAGAGCTGCTCAAAGGCAAACGCTCGAAGCCGATAATTTTCGCCCGACGGCAATTCATAGAAACTTCAAAATCATTTTTCGTCGACCCCGATTACCAAAAAGCCCTCGGAAAATTAAGATTAACTTCCATCGACGCCGTCTTTTCCTTTAATGCCGCCAAAAAACTAAATAAGAAAAACCTTGCCAAATTCCGAAGCCGCCTGCAATTTCAAATAGATTCTTCCACACCCGGCTCAGCAACTACCGTATTTCTAAAACGC